>JBDTBX010000288.1:0-4454 GCA_039923915.1 Nostocoides sp.
CGCCTTCGCCTTCGGGTATGCCGTGACGAGACTGCTCCGCCGCGGCACCGGAACCTTCGCGCTCCTGTGGCTCGTCGCCATCGCCGGGTGCGAGGCCGTCGAGCGGATCCCCGGCCATGTGCCGGTCGTCGACGCCTGGGCCAACCTCGCCTTCGGCCTGCTCCTCTTTGCTGCCGTCGTCGGCGAGGCGCTGCTGTGGCGGCGGGGCGTCTCGGTCCGCAACCCACGCTGGGGGCTGGCGGCGGTCGGCGCGATGGGTCTCGCGTTCGCGATCTGGACCCAGGCCAAGACCGGCAGCCCGCTCTGTCGCCCGCACTCCCTCATCCAGGGCCATGCGATCTGGCACCTCCTCGATGCCGTCGCGGCCTACGCGCTGTACCGCCTCTACGCGAGCGAGCGACCGCGACCCGTCACCGCGATTCAGGTTGAGTCTTCCTCGTCATCGACGGCACGTTGACCATCCAGCTTCGCCACGGCCACGTCACCCTCGGTCCGGGTCAGCTCTACGCCGTGGCCCGCGGTGTCGAGCACTGCCCGCTGGCCGACGGCGACGTGAGCGTCATGCTCATCGAGCCCCCTCAGCTGAGGATGTCCTTGCGGCGGAAGCGGCGGAAGCCAAGGGCCAAGAAGACGATCGCGTAGAGGACCGCCCAGAGGGTGCCGTGCCGGATGTCGGTCCAGTCCACCTCGGAGCCGGTGAGCAGGTCGAGCCAAGCCCGGGCGTAGTGCCCGGGCAGGGCGTTCCGCCACGTCCCGAGCGCATCGATGGTGTCCAGGATCCCGGACACGATGAGCACGACGAGCGCGCCACCGACCGCGGCCAGTGGGGTGTCGGTGCCGACCCCGACCCAGAACGAGATCGCGCCGATCGGCAGGACGGACACGAACAGATAACCGATGGCGACGGCCAGCCGCCACGAGAGCGTCGCCCACCCGAGCGTCCCGCCGCCGGGGATCGTGAACGCCTCGGTGCCGTAGAAGACCGATCCGACCGCGAGAGCCCAGGCCGGCAGGATGACGAGGGCGACGGCGACGGAGGCGTAGCCGACGACGAGCTTGCTCGCGAGCAGCCTGGCCCGCGTCACCGGTGCGGTGAGCAGGTAGCGCAACGACGCCCACGAGGCCTCGGCCGGCACCGGGTCACCGGCGAAGAGGGCGGCGAGCACGTAGAGCAGCAGCTCGCCGGACACGAGCAGCGCGAACACGGTGAAGTTGGCGCTCCCGCTCGTCGCGAGGTCGACGAACCGTGCGCCAGCCGCTCCCGCGGGCCCGTTGTCGCTCCTGCTGTTGCTCGATCCCGAATCGAGCGCGAAGGCGCCGACGAAGATGATCGGCAGGGCGAGCAGGATGCCGAACACCCACTTGGTGCGCCGTCGCCCGAGTTGCCGCGCAGCCTCCGCGCGCCAGGACAGAGGTGTGCTCATCGAGCCCGCACCTGCCGCAGCCGCTCGATGAGTGAGCCGTTGCCCGCTGGGGCATCGCCGGTCTGAGCCGCGGCGATGACCCCGAGGAAGACCTCCTCGAGGTGTCGTTTGGAGCCGACCCCCACGACGTCGAGGCCGGCGTCGATGGCGGCACGGACGACCTGGGCCCGGGGCCGGTCCGCGACGACCGTGAGGCGTCGCCCGGACTCCTCGTCGACCAGATCGACCGACCGGATGCCGGCTGCTTGGCGCAGCCGGTCCGCGGCGGTCTCGTGGCCGGGCGCGTCCCCGAGCTCGAACACGGTCGTGTCGGTCGAGTCGACGAGGTCGGCGACCCGGCCGCTCGTGACGACCTTGCCGGCGTGCATGACGATGACGTGGCTGCAGGTCTGCTCGACCTCGGCCAGGAGGTGGCTGGAGACGACGACCGTCCGGCCGCTCGCGGCATAGGACTGGAGGATCGGACGCATCGCGGCGATCTGGGGTGGGTCGAGGCCGTTGGTGGGTTCGTCGAGGAAGAGCAGTTCGGGGCGGCCGAGCATGGCTTGGGCGATGCCGAGTCGCTGCTTCATGCCGTGGCTGTAGGTGCGCAGCGGCCGGTCGAGCGCGCCGCCGAGAGCCGCCACCGCGAGGGCCTCCTCGAAGCCGGCCTCGGTGTCGGGTCGGCCGGTGGCCCGCCAGTAGGCGTGCAGGTTGTCGCGGCCGGTGAGGTGCGGGAGGAAGCCCGGACCCTCGACGAGCGCACCCACCCGGCCCAGAACGGCAGACCCGGCCGTGACGGGCTGGCCGAGAACGTGGACGGTCCCGCTGTCGGCGCGGATCAGCCCGAGCAGCATCCGCATCGTCGTCGTCTTGCCGGCGCCGTTCGGACCGAGCAGGCCGACGACCTGACCGCGCTCGGCCCGCCACGACACGTCGTTGACGGCGCGGTGGCCGTCCTTGAAGGTCTTGACCAGGTTGTCGACGACGAGCGGCACCTCGGCGAGGTCCTCGCGGACAGGCACGTGGGCCTGCCGGTTGCGACGCCACAGAGCCGTGCCACCGAGCGCCAGGAGGAGCGCGACGATCGCGGCGCCGACCCCGATCGACTCGGTGTCCCTCGCGGTTGCGGTGGTGACCGGCTCGGCGGTGGCCACGGGCAGCTCGAGCGTCGCCCCGGCGAGGGAGACGATGTCGGCTCGCGCCTCGCGGTCGTTGGCGAACGAGGAGTCAGTCGTGGTGACGAGGACCCGCCACACACTGCCCGCCGCCATCCGGTAGGTGCCGGGCGGAAGGGCCACCGAGGTGTCCGTGATCGTGCCGGGAGTCGCGGTGACCCTCACCGGCGCGACGAGCGGCCGGGGCTGGGTCGCGGAGTCTCCCTGCACCTGCCACAACGAGACGAAGAGGGTCGATGTGCCTCCAGTCGACTGGACGTTGAGGTGGACGCGGGGCGAGCCGATGACGGTGAGACGTCGTGGAAACGTCGCCGTGTCGAAGGCCGTCGACTCGCCGGGGAGGGCGGCCAACTGGTAGGTCGGCAACGAGGCAGCCAGTCCACCAAGGCCGGGAACCGTTGTGACAGAGGCGGGTTGCCCACCGGGGGGATTGAGGACCCGGCCGTCGCCACCGGTCACCGGGCTGAGCGGCACCGTGGTGGCGGTCTGGCTCGCCACGCCACCGCGACCGCCGGCCAGACCCGGGTACGCGGGCAGCGTGGCGAGCTGGGCCGTCGTCTGGAACCGCGCAAGGGGCAGGGCGTAGGTGAAGGCCGGCACGGGCAGGCCGCCCGATGTGCCCTTGTCGCGGACGTAGCGGTCCAGCCAGATGCGGGCGGCGTCGTTGTCGGCCGTGGCGGTCGTCGACGGGGCGTCGTGGCCACCGTCGGTCCACCGGACAGCGAGCGGAACGCCTTGTGCCGCAAGGGTTGTGGCCGTGGCGTCGGCTTGGTCGAGCCCGAACAGCGAGTCGGTCATGCCTTGGACGAGCAGGGTGGGAGCCTTCAGGTTGGCCAGGGTCGGCGCAGGGGAGTGAGCGTGCAGGAGGGTGAGGAGCGCAGGGCTGGGGCTGCCGGTCTCGGCCGCGGCGAGAAAGAGCCGGCAGACGGTCGGGTCGAAGCGGCCACACAGCGGGTTCGCCCCCGCGGTCGGTCTCGCGCCGCCGCGACCGCTGAGAGTCGAGGCGAAGAAGCGGGAGGCCCACAGTTGCTTGAACGGGCCGGGGAGGGAGGCGTCGGCCATGTTGGGGAAGAACGCGGTGGCGAGGTCGTTCCACGTGATGAGCGAGACGATGCCGTCGATGCGGGGGTCGGCCGCCGCGGTCATCAGGGCGAGTGCGCCGCCGTAGGACCCGCCGACGACACCGACCCGCGGGTCGTTCGGGGCGTCCAGCTCGACATCGGGTCGGGTGGCGAGGAGGTCGACGAGGTGCCGGGCGTCGGCAATCTCGTAGGCCGGGTCGTCCAAGTGGACCTGGCCGCCTGACCCACCGAATCCCCGGGCGGTGTAAGCGATCACGACGTAGCCGTCACCGGCGAGCTCAGTTGCTTGGCTCGCCAGGTCGGCCTTCGACCCGCCGAACCCGTGGGCCAGGATCACCGCCGGATGCTTGGTCCCAGGCCGCCCGCTCGGCGCGTAGATCGTCGTGTCGAGGGTGACCGCCGCCCCACTCTGTTCCGGCCCGACCGGCACGCGTACGACCGTCGTGGAGATCGGGGGCGAGGGTGCGGCGGAGGCCGGGGGCGCGGCATACGCGGTGGATCCCAAGAGGGTGAGGCACGCCACGGCGACTCCGAGAACGGCCGCGCGGCAGCGCCGCCAGGCGGCTCTGCGCGGTGGAGTCACCGGCCCATCCTCACTCACCGCGGCCCGACGACCGTCAGGCGGGTCGCACCGGGCTGCCCGGCCGACCTCGACCGGGTCAGCCCGCTGCCACTCCCACCGGACGGACGGTCAACAGGTTCACCGACGTCTTCGCGCAGCCCGTGAGACGGGCGTCGGTGAGGAAGAGGGCCTCGGTGCTCCCCGGCGGGTAGATCCTCAGGCCGTCCGC
>JBDTBX010000289.1:0-4528 GCA_039923915.1 Nostocoides sp.
GGGGTTTTGAGGCTCCGGCCCGCCCCCGGCAGGCGGGGTCGAGGCGCCCCCGGTGACGGAACCGGAGCCCAAGAGGTGACCGCGGGCGGCATACGACGGGTCGAGGGTCGCTGCGCCTCCGGTCACCGAACGGGTTGACGAGACGAATCTCGGACACCTGTTCGAACACCATTACCGTACACCCGTCCGAGCGCAGCGCGTCAAGTGCCGACCGGACATCGACCGGTAGACCCGAATGTGTGACAACCCGGCAGCGGCGCTCACTACCCTTCGGACATGACCGCCGACCTCACTTCGGGGCAGGACCTGCCTGCTCGGGACCTGTCCGACCACCCGGGCGTCGCACGCGTTTTGCAGGTCCTCGCGCTGAACCACCTCACGCCGACGGTCCGCTACCTCCCCGACGCCGTCCGAACCGCCAAGGCCGCGGCCGCCGCCCTCGGGATCACCCCGGCCGAGATCGCCAACTCCCTGCTCTTCGCGGCCCGGACCCAGGACGGCCACACCGTGCCGCTCCTCATCCTCGCCTCCGGCGGGCACCGGGTCGACACCGAGCGGGTCGCGGCGCTGGCCGAGCTGGCGAGCATCGAGCGGGCCGACCCGGAGTTCGTCCGCGAGAGCACCGGGTTCACCATCGGCGGGGTCGCACCCGTGGGCCACCCGAAGCCGATCCGGACCATCGTCGACGTCAGCCTCGGGCGCTACGACACGGTCTGGGCGGCCGCCGGCCACAGCCACTCGGTCTTCGCGACGACCTATGAGGTGTTGCTCCAGATCACCGGCGGACAACCGATGGAAGTCAGCTGACCTGTATGCCGTGACGACTCGGGTGCCCCGTTCGCCCTACAGTGGGCGCCCATGGGTGCCGAGTTGCTGCCGTGGGTGTTCACCTCGGGCTGGGCCAGTGGGATCAACGCGTATGCCGTGGTGCTCGTCATGGGGCTCGCCGACCGGATCTTCGGGGTCAGCCAGATCCCGCACGTGCTGGCGAGGACCGACGTCCTCATCGCCGCCGGGGTGATGTTCGCGATCGAGATGGTCGCCGACAAGGTGCCGTTCCTCGACACCGTCTGGGACGCCGTCCACACGGTCATCCGACCCGTCATCGGAGCGACGATCGGCTACCTCATCGGCCATCAGAGCGCCAATCTGGACGCGAGCTTCCTCGCCGCGGCCGGTGGCTTCAGCGCGCTCGCCTCGCACGTCGTCAAGGCCGGGGTCCGAGCGGCCGTCAACACCTCCCCCGAGCCGGCGAGCAACGTCCTCGTCAGCACGGCCGAGGATGCCGCCGTCATCGGGGTCGTCTCGCTCGGCATCGACCACCCCATGGTCTCGGCCGGGATCGCCGCCGCCCTGCTCGTGCTCGGCATGGCCGTCGTCGTCTACGTCCTCACCAAGGTCCGCCGCTGGCGGCGCACCTACGACGACTGGGGCGTCCGGCACGGCATCGGCGAGCCTCGCGACCCCTAGACCTGGTCGGCGCGCAGGCCGAGGTTGTGGTGCACCTCGAGGGTGGCGGTCGACCGGTTCATCGTGATGAAGTGCAGACCCGGTGCGCCCTCGGCGATCATCCGCTCGGCGAGCTCGGTGGCGATCTGGACCCCGACCTGACGGACCGTGTCACCGTCGGCGGCGACGGCGTGCAGGCGGTCGGTCACGGCGCGCGGCAGGGGCGTGCCCATCAGCTCGCTCATCCGCTCGATCTGCTTGAGGTTGGTCACCGGCATCAGGCCGGGGGTGATCGGCAGGTCGCGCCGGGCGGCCACTCGGTCGCGCAGGCGCAGGTAGCTGTCGGCGTCGAAGACCATCTGGGTCACCGCGAAGGCCGCTCCGGCGTCGGCCTTGCGGACGAGGGTCTCCACGTCGTCATCGAGGGTGGCGGACTCGGGGTGCACGTCGGGGAAGGCCGCCACACCGACGGTGAAGTCACCGAGTTCGCGAATCAGGGCGACGAGCCCGTCGGCGTGGTCGAGCCCCTCGGGGTGGGCCACCCACTCCCCGCGGACGTTGCCCGGCGGATCGCCGCGCAGGGCGAGGATGTTGCGGATGCCAGCCGCGGCGTACTGCCCGACGACCTGGCGCAGCTGGGTGACCGAGGCGCCGACGCAGGTGAGATGCGCCAGCGGTGTGAGCGAGGTCTCGCGCGCGATCCGCTCGGTGACCCGGACCGTGCGGTCCTGGGTCGTGCCTCCGGCCCCGTAGGTGACCGAAACGAAGGCCGGTCGGACCCGCTCGAGGGTGCGGATGGCCGACCACAGCTGGCGCTCGGACTCGTCGTCCTTGGGGGGGAAGAACTCGAAACTGATCGCCAGCGCTCGTTCGGCGAGGACGCCGGGGATCGAGTGCGTGCTCGCGGTCATGGGGGCGAGGGTAGTGCAGCGGCCCCGCCCCGTAGAGTCTGCGTCCATGGACCGTCCGCTCGACGCCGCTGACCTGCGCGCCCGCGTGCAGGCGTGCATCGACGCCGAACTCGCGTCCCAGGCGGGTGTGCTCGCCGAGATCGGCCCCGATGTCGATGACCTCCTCGAGCGGATCGGGACCCTCCTGCGCGGCGGCAAACGGCTCCGGGCCGCGTTCCTCTACTGGGGCTACCGCGCGGCCGGCCAGCCCGACTCCGACGCCGCCATCCGGCTCGCGACGTCGATGGAGTTCTTCCAGGCCGCGGCCCTCATCCACGACGACGTCATGGACGACAGCGACACCAGAAGGGGTATGCCGGCCGCTCACCGGGCGCTCGCCACGAGCCACGAGGCGCGGGGCTGGGGCGGCAGCGCCGACCGGTTCGGCGTGGCGGGGGCGATCCTCGCGGGCAACCTGTGCCTGGGCTGGACCGACGAGCTCTACTCGACGGCGGGCCTGCCGGTCGACCACCTCGCTCGCGGGCGCCGGCTGTTCGACACGATGCGGACCCAGTTGATGGCCGGCCAGTTCCTCGACGTCGTCGAGTCGGCCCGACCCTGGACGAGCGTCCCGGGGCCGGAGCGGGTGGCCCGGGCCGAGCGGGTGATCCGCTACAAGAGCGCCAAGTACACCATCGAGCACCCGCTGTTGATCGGCGCGGCCGCGGGCGGGGTCGGCGGTTCCACGCTCGCCGCACTCTCGGCATACGGACTCGACCTCGGCCACGCGTTCCAGCTGCGCGACGACCTGCTCGGCGTCTTCGGTGACCCGGAGGCCACCGGCAAGCCGGCCGGCGACGACCTGCGCGAGGGCAAGCGGACCGTGCTCGTCGCGCACACGCTCACCGCCTCCAGCGCCTCGACGGCCGCCCGGGTCGACGCCCTGCTCGGCCGGGCCGACCTCGGCGCGCAGGAGGTCGAGGAGCTGCGGGCGATCATGAGCGGATCCGGGGCCGTCGACGCCGTCGAGAAGGAGATCTCCGGGCTGGCGGCGAGCGCCGCAGAGGCCCTCGGCCGGGCCGACGGGCTCGCGACCGAGGCCGCCGACGTGCTCGAGGCCCTCATCGACGTGACGACCGACCGGGCGACCTGACCCACGCGGCGACCTGACCCACGCGGCGACCTGACCCACGGGGCGACCTGGCCCACCGATCCGGTTGGCGGCGCCGTGCTACCAGGCTGTCTCCATGGCCAGCTTGCGCACCTCGGCCCGGCGTCCGGCGCGGATGGCGGCCATCGGGCTGCCGCCGGTGACCGGAGCCGACTGGAAGAGCCAGCCGATGATCTCCTCGTCCGTCATGCCGCCGTCGGCGAGCACCGTGAAGGTGCCCTTGAGGGAGCCGATCGGCCCGTTCTCGTCGACGAAGGCCTCCGGGACGGCGATGACCGAGCGCTCCCCCACCCGGACGGCCAGGAGCTCACGGTCCTCGATGAGTCGGCGGACGTCGGCGAGCCGGATCCCGAGCCGTTCAGCGAGATCGGGCACGGTCAGCCAGGGTCCGGCGAGCTCCTCCAGCGCAGGGTTGAGACGCTCGTTCACGTGGTCAGCGTGCCACACGGGACGACAGGTCCGGATCAGCCACGTCCCCAGAGCCACACGGGCACCATGTGTATCTTTGGTCCCACGCTTCACAGCTTGGGCAGAGGAGCCGTCGATCAGCGGGGGTTCGCCCGAACCCACTGACCATGCCAGCACCCGACCCGATTCACGGAGGAGACCCACTCATGGTCGTCGCCCACCCCCCAGCCGTCGTCCACGCGGGCCCCCCGCCCACGGCCGTCCACCAGAGCGCCCACCCGGCGCCGTATGGGTGGCAGCTCCACGTCGTCCGTCGCGGTGAGTCCGTCTCCGCACTCTCGATCACCTACCGGACGACGATCTCGGCCATCGCCGCGAAGAACCACCTGCGCGACGGCGGCCGGCTCATCGCGCCCGGCCAGAAACTCTGGATGCCCCGGACCACGCCGGTCCAGGCCGTCAAACCGGCGGCCAAACCAGCCGCCAAGCCGGCCCCGGCTCCGCGGCGGACGTATCTCGTCCGAGCCGGCGACACCCTGTCCCACATCGCCGTCGCCCACGAGGTGCCCCTGGCCGCCGTGCTCAAGCTCAACCGGATGCAGATGAGCAG
>JBDTBX010000290.1:0-7401 GCA_039923915.1 Nostocoides sp.
AGTCGACGATCTCGACGTCTTGGGGCCCGGCGGGGGTCCAGACGAAGCAGATGGGCCACTGCTGGTTGATCCTGATGCTGTGCTGCAAGGCGCGGCCGGGCCTGAGGGCTTCGAGGCGGTTTCCGCGCGGAACCGTTAGGTCGTCCAACGTCTCGGCGGCGTCGAGCATGACGAGTTTGGCGCAGCGCGGTGCGTTCGATTCGCGGGTCGAGCTTTTGGTGTGTTGTCGTGACCAGAGCCGTTCGGTTGTCGCTTCACGGAACGACCTGACCACCCACCGAGCATAACGCGCCGCGTTATGTGCGTCCAGCTGCGGACCGGCACCTCAAAGTCCACTCCCGAGTTTCACGCACATACCGCGGCCGAGCGATTATCCGCAGTGGTACCGGCAGGCGGCGATGCGGACCTGGTCGCCAGCGATCCGTTATTGGTTGCGTCCCATTCCCCTGCGGGAGCGACGAGTCCGCTCTCATGGGCGAGCGCGACAGCCTGCACGCGGTCTCCCCGTCCCAGCGTCATCAGGATGCG
Source organism: Nostocoides sp. (assembly GCA_039923915.1). Taxonomy (GTDB): domain Bacteria; phylum Actinomycetota; class Actinomycetes; order Actinomycetales; family Dermatophilaceae; genus Nostocoides. The sequence goes on from JBDTBX010000290.1 coordinate 529, forward strand.
GGTCAGATGTGTCCTGGACGTGGTCACCCCCACCCAGAGCTCCCGGGCGATCTCGCGGTTGAACAACGGAAGCGCGATCTGGTGCAGCACCTCCGCCTCCCACGCCATGGGCCCGTGAAGACCCGGGGTTGACTTCGCCGGAGCCGCCGTCGACCGAGCGAAGGCAGTGATGAGCTGGCGGATGACCGCCGGTCGATGAGGGCATCGCCGAGGGCGGTGCGACCCCGAGCCCGGGCTGCCGCGAGGTCGGCCATCGCGTGCGCCTCTGGGCGACGGCAGACCACGGTGGCACGCCGCGGTCACAGGCGAACCCGACTTTCCCCTCCCAGCCGGTACGATCGGCGGGACCCTGTCCCGCCCGTGCATGTCCTGCCGAGAAAACACCGACCCATGTCCAAGCACCCCCCGCGCGTCAGGCGTGACCGGGTCTACGTCTGGCGACGCTGGATAGCCGCGTTGTTGTTCGTCAGCGTGGCGGCCTTCGGGGTGCACACCGCGGCCGGCCTGATCCCCGACCATGCCGCAGCCGGCCTTGAGCGGGCCACGGCTACCGCCCAGGTCACGACGGCCACACCGGTGGCCAAGAACACGCCGGCGCCCAAGACGACGCCGACCCCGACGACGACGACGGCCCTTGGCTCCCTCCCGTCAGCGACGACGCGGCTGGTCCGGGTGGACCGGCTCACCGGTGGCCTCTCGCCCAAGTCGGTCGTCGCCTCGGTCAGCGGTCAGGTGTTCGCGCAGAACATGATGTACACCCACACGATCACAGTGTTCTCGGCCGACCGCAAGCGGCTGGCGACCATCGACGACGGCGTCGAGCTCGCGGCATACGGAGTGACAGGGCACCCGGGGACGAGCAGGGGCGCACCGGTCGAGATGGCCTTCTCCCCCGACGGCAGGACCGCCTGGGTCTCCAACTACGCGATGTACGGCTCCGGCTTCCTGCCCGAGGGCTCCGATGCCTGCCGCAGCAGCCAGGGCATCAGTGACAGCTACGTCTACGAGATAGACACCGCGACGTATTCGGTGAAGCGGGTCGTGCGTGTCGGGGCAACACCCAAGTACGTCGCCATGACCCCGGACGGCAAGCACGTCCTGGTCACCAACTGGTGCTCGATGACGCTTTCGGTGATCGACACCGGCACCGCGCGGGTGGTCGCCACCATCGCGACGACCGGCCGGAACCCCCGCGGCATCGTCGTCTCACCCGACAGCCGGACGGCCTACGTCGCGGTCATGGGGTCGGGCAAGGTGGTCGCGATCGACCTACAGAACAAGACAGTGCGCGACTTCGCGTTCACCGGGGCCGGGCCGCGCCACATCGTCATCTCGCCCGACGGCCGGACTCTCTACGTCACCAACGACCACTCGGGCACCGTGAGCGAGGTCGACCGGGCCACCGGGAAGATACGACGCTCGGTCCGGGTGCACAGTGAGCCGCGGTCGATGACGATCAGCCCGGACGGCACCGCGCTCTATGTCGTCAACTACAGCTCGGCCAAGGTCAGCAAGATCCGCACCAGCGACATGACCCTGCTTCAGGACGTCGCCACGGACGGTATGCCGATCGGGATCACCTACGAGCCCACCAAGAAGGCCGTGTGGGTGGCCTGCTACGGAGGCTCGATCCTGGTCTACGACGACACCGAGCGTGTCAGCGCCGGCTGATCCGCGGCTCGTCCGGGCGGGTGGACGACGCGACAGGTGGCCGGGGTCGTTCAGTTCGTCGTAGTGAGAGAGCTGCTCAGGCGGTCGAGAGCCTCGGTCACGATGGCGTAGAAGGCCCACTTGCCGCGCTGCTGACGGGTGACGAGCCCAGCGTCGACGAGTTGACGCATATGGTGCGACACGGTCGGCTGGGACAGGCGCACGACCTCGGTCAGGTCACAGATGCATGCTTCGCCGTCTTCACTGGCGGCGATCAGCGACAGCAGCCGGACCCGCGTGGGGTCAGCCAGGGCCTTGAAGGACTTTGCCAGCCGTTCAGCCTCGGCTTCGCCCAGGGCTCCCCTTATGAGGCTCGCGCAGCAGTCCCGACCCAACAATGGCAAGGCGCGGCGGGCGTCGCTTCGGGCGGCGCCGGGCACGGCGGTGTTGGTAGCGGCCCGGGTCATGCCGCCGATCATCGCACACGCATTGACAAGTATCGATGCGTGATGCAACCCTCCTTGCCTTGACTTCTATCGATGCGAGGAGTGCCGGTGAGCACCGACAGTCAGCTTCAGGAGCAGGCGAACTGCGCAGGCAACCTGTCCACCGACAACTCTGCCGTCCTCGCGGAGATGTTCACTGCGGTGGGGTTCGTCGGGGCCACGGTCGAGTTCACCCACGAGGCCGCACCCGGCAGGTACGCGGCCATCGTGCGCGCCAGCAAACCCACGAGATGAACACCGACCGCAGCATCGAACAGCGGGCCGACCAGCTGGGGGCGCCGGTGCTGGCGCGACTCCCCCGGCTGGACCGGTTCCTGCCAGTGTGGATCGGGCTGGCGATGGTGGCCGGCTTGTTGTTGGGACGGGTCGTTCCCGGCCTCGGCGAGGGTTTGGCTGCGGTGCAGGTCGACGGGGTGTCCCTGCCGATCGCGATCGGGCTGCTGATCATGATGTACCCGGTGCTGGCCAAGGTCCGCTACGACCAGCTCGGTGCCGTGACGGGCGACCGGCGGCTGCTCGGGTCGTCGCTGCTGCTGAACTGGGTGATCGGGCCGGCGCTGATGTTCGCCTTGGCCTGGGTCTTCCTGCCCGACCTGCCGGCCTACCGTACCGGCTTGATCATCGTTGGCCTGGCCCGTTGCATCGCGATGGTGCTCATCTGGAATGACTTGGCCTGCGGGGACCGGGATGCGGCCGCGGTGCTCGTCGCGATCAACTCGGTCTTCCAGGTCATCGCGTTCGCGGCGCTGGGCTGGTTCTACCTCTCGGTGCTGCCGGGCTGGCTCGGCCTGGAACAAGCCGGACTCGACACCTCACCATGGGACATTGCGCGGTCCGTGCTGATCTTCTTGGGCGTGCCCCTGGCCGCGGGGTACCTGACCCGACGGTTCGCGGAACGAACCCGCGGGCGCAACTGGTACGAGGCGCGGTTCCTTCCGCGGATCGGCCCGTGGGCGCTCTTCGGGCTCCTGTTCACCATCGTCATCCTCTTCGCCCTCCAAGGAAGAGCAATCATCGCCCGACCGCTGGATGTGGTCCGGATCGCGATGCCGTTGCTCGCCTATTTCGGGCTCATGTGGGGTGGCGGGTTCGCCATCGGCGCCGGACTGCGGCTCGGCTACGCCCGCACCACCACGCTGGCGTTCACCGCGGCCGGGAACAACTTCGAGCTGGCGATCGCCGTTGCGATCGCCACCTACGGCGCCACCTCAGGACAGGCTCTCGCCGGCGTCGTGGGGCCACTACTCGAAGTGCCCGCCCTGGTCGGGCTGGTCTACGTCAGCCTCGCCCTCCGCCGCCACTTCACCTCCCAGTGACCCTCGGCCAGGTGCATGCCGTCACCCAGCCGATCCTCAGCCTGCGGACGGCCGGCTCCCATGGAGTGATCGCAGACTGACGCCTGCAACAGGCCTCGAGTGAGGTTTGTCCGCGGACGCAAGGACACCGACAGCCATGGGGGACCATCTCCTCTTCGCCGACGCCGACGACGTCGATGACGTCGATGGCGGCGATGACGGCGGTCACGCCCCCTTGGAGAGGCGGGTCACGAGGAGGCAGCACGAGCCCAGGCGACGTGCCCTCAAGGCGGTGCTCGCCGCCGTTCTCCTCATCGTCGTCGGGATCGTCGGCGTGGCTGGGTTGCTCGTCACCAAGGGCCAGTCGGTCACCAGCAAGGTGTTTGCCAAGGGTTCGATCCTCGATCTGCTCGGTTCCGGAAGCCCGATGAAGACCGACGGTAAGGGCCGAACCAATGTCGTGCTGCTCGGCACCTCCCAGGACGACGCGAGCCACACGAATGCGCCCGGCGGCGCCGGCCTGTGGCTCACCGACTCGATCCAGCTCGTCAGCCTGGACCAGAAGACCAAGGCCGTCACGATGATCGCGGTGCCACGCGACCTCTGGGTCCAGCTGCCCGCCGGCTGCATCGTCGGCAGCCACGCCAAGATCAACGCCGTCTACGAGTGCGCCTCGGGTCTGGTCGGAGGGGGCACGACCGCGCCGGCAGACTACCGCGCCAAGGACGCCAAGGGCGCTGCCGGGCTGATGGCGACCATCGCCACCGTCACCGGCCTCACCCCGCAGTACTACATCCACGTCGACTACTCCGTGGTCCGTGACTCCGTCGACGCCCTCGGCGGCGTCAGCGTCGACATCGTCGGCGACGGCGCCAGCGGCATCCGCGACACCAACCTTGACCCGCCCGGCTGCACGACCACCGCTTGCGCCGGCGCCTACTACCCGCGCAACGGCACCTACGACCTGACCGGCACCCAGGCCATGAACCTCGCTCGGGCTCGCGCCGACACCAATGCCCGCTCCAGCCTGGACTTCGGGCTCAACCGGGGCGACTTCGACCGCGAGGCCAACCAGCAGAAGATCATGGTCGCCATCAAGAACAAGGCTTCGGCCGCGGGGACCCTGGCCAACCCGCTGACCGTCTTCAAACTGCTCTCGGCCCTCGGCGACAACGTGACGATGAGCCTGTCCGCCGGCGAGGCCAAGAGCCTCATCTCCTTTGCCGAGGGTCTGCCAGCGGGCGCGATGACGTCGCTCAGCCTCACCCTCGGCACCGGCGGCGCCAAACCTGTCCTGACCACCGGCACCGTCGGGTCCCAGGACGTCGTCATCCCGACGGCGGGCGAGTTCGACTACAGCGCCGTCCGTGCCGTCGTCGCTGCCCAGCTCGGCGCGACCGGCTAACGGTCGACGACGACAATCGCCCAGGTGTCGAACTCCGGGACGTCGACGACGGCATACTCGCCCTCCATCCTCAGCCCGACCCGCTCGAACGCCGGCCCACCGAGCGGGTGCCCGACCACCGCGGAGGGCGACCGCGACGCGATCTTGACCCGCAGCCGTATGCCGCTGCATGTCCCGGTCTCCTGCCGGGGCACGTTCCACCGGTTGTCATCCTGGGTCCGGTGGTCAACGAGCTGGACCACAAGCCGGCGCCCCGCAGTGCTGACCCGGACGAAGACGCGGCCCGCCTCCGGGCGAAGCGATGACGGCACCCCCTCGACGGCCACGTCCTGGTTGATCCCGCCACAGAGGTGGGTCGTCCCCTCCTGGACCGAGGGGTCGAAGAGCAGGTCACCGGCGGCGACGGCGAAGTCGACGAACTGCCGCAGGGTGTCGACGGCTGCCGTCTCGAGCGTGGCGTAGTTCGGATAGTAGGGATGGACGAGGGCACCGTCCTGCTCCCCGAAGAGGAGGTACTGCCCGCCCTCGGCCCACACGGTCGCGAGCGCGAGCTTGGCCGCGCTGACCTCGGCCGGCCCGCTGGCGACGGCGAAGGGCTCGAGGTATGCCGCGAGGATGACCGGCCGGTCCGGCGCGAGGGCGCGAGCCCGACGGACGAGGTCGACGAGGTCGGCGTGCGTGTCGTGGGGCGACCACACCTCGATGTACGTCGCGTCCTGGGAGGCCCGGACCGTGGCCCACGTCGGGTAGTCGTTGACGTTGTTGAAGATCAGGGTGGAGCGCGGCAGTCGGGTTCGGACAGCGTCGATGTAGGCCGGGAACGCCTCGGCGTAGTCGACCACCTCCCCGTCCGACGCCGTCGCGTGCTTCGGGTCGCCGTACTGGTCGAGGTGCAGGCCGTCGAAGCCCACCTCGTCCACCGCAGCACCCATCTCGGCGACGAGGTGCCGTGACCACGCCGAGCCGGGCCGGAGGTCGGTGTTCCAGAGGAAGTCGCCAAGCATCCACGGCGATCGGTCCGGGTGGCTGACCAGTTGCTCGGGGTGCTCGGCGGCCCACGCCGTGCCCGCCGCGTAGACCGCGGCATACGCGAGTGCCTGCGCGCCCGCGTCGTGGGTGGCCCGGACGAAGTCCCTCACGACAGGCAGCGACAGGTCGCGGCCGAGAGTGTCGACGAACTCGTCTGTCGGCGGCAGGAGCACGGCGTGCCGGTACATCCAGTCGTAGAACTGGATGTGGGTCAGGTGGAAGGCGCGGAACGAGTCAGCCACCGCCTCAGCGTCGGCACGGCCCGGCCGGAAATCGGTGACGAACCCGTAGCGCGGCCGCGCGTTCGCGTCAGCCAGGACGTCGAAAGCGGTCGTCGCAACCGAGTCACCCGACCTGACGTGCACGGCGTACGCGCCCGTCTCGAAGACCCCGAGGGTGAGCGCGTTGCGACCCGTCGAGCCCGCGAACGACCGCGTGGAGACGAGGGTCGCGAGCCGCCGGACCTCCACCGTGACCTCAGCGTCAGCGGGCGCGTCGACGAGCAGGACGACCGGCGTGGTCGGGGAGTGACTGCCGCGGGCGGACCGGGCATCGAGGGCGGCGGCGGTCATGCGAATCCGATCTCGTGGACGAGGGTCAGGTACATGGCGTGCGACCAGAGCAGCGGCGTCGCGACCGGGCCCCACCGCTCGACCCACTCCGCGACCCGGGTCGGGTCCTGCGAGTGGTCGGTCACCTGCTCGGGCAGGTCGAGGGTCTCGGTCGCCTGCCGCTCGACCCACTGGAGGCGTTCGAGGGCCACATCCACGCGTCCCGCTGTCAGGTGCACCCAACCGCTCCAAGCCGTGAGCAGCAACCACTCGCCGCCGCCGTAGTAGGTGTCACCGAGGTAGCGGACGACACCGCCGGAGGGGGTGACGAGCTCGGCCTCAATCCGCTCAGCGGTGCGGACGAAGGCGGGGTCGTCGACGTCGACGACCCCGAAGGGGACGGCGATCCACAGGAGCGAGGCGTCGACGCCGTCGGT
>JBDTBX010000291.1:0-2862 GCA_039923915.1 Nostocoides sp.
CCAATGGGGAAGTGGGTGGAGCAAAGTTTCGACCGTTGTAAAGCCGACACGCTGGACAGTGGGGCAGAAACTCTGTCTACCGCTCCCCCAAGAGGCCGTCGGGCACCGGTATCCACGGAGGAGTCAGTCGAAAAAAGCGTCGAGTCCGTGGTGGGCGAAGACTGCTTCGCGGGTGGCCATGATCGCCCGGTCCACCCCGCCCTCGGGGTTGTAGCCCATCGACCACGGTTGGACCCAGATCGGCAGGTTCGACGGCGGCAGGTCACCCATCCGGGCCGGGCCCGGCCGCCCGAACGCGTGCTGGACGTGGTCCCGCCAGCCCTGTGGCACGAGGGTCTCGACGGGGACCGGGCGGTGCGCCGCGATCGCCGTGAGGTGCGTCCAGGACCGCGGGACGACGTCGACGAGTTCGTAGCCGCCACCACCCAGCGCCACCCACCGACCCCCGGACGCCTCGTGGGCGAGCCGGTGGAGCGCTTCCGCGGCATAACGCTGCGCGTCGACGGTGATGGCGAGGTGCGCCAGCGGGTCATCGAAGTGGGTGTCGCAGCCGTGCTGGGAGACAAGGACGTCCGGGCGGAAGGAGCGGACGAGCGGAAGCGCCACCGAGTTGAGCGCGCGCAGCCAGGCTGAGTCGCCCGTGCCGGGAGGGAGGGCGACGTTGACGGCCGACCCCTCCGCGTCGCGGCCGCCGATCTCGGTCGGCCAGCCCGTGCCCGGGAACAGCGCACGGCCGCTCTCGTGGACGGAGATGGTGAGCACGCGTGGGTCGTCCCAGAAGATCCGTTCGACCCCGTCGCCGTGATGGACGTCGATATCGACGTAGGCGACCCGCTGCGCCCCATGGTCGAGCAGCCACTGGATGCCGACGGCGATGTCGTTGTAGACGCAGAAGCCGGACGCGGCGTCGCGCATCGCGTGGTGGAGGCCGCCGCAGAAGTTCACGCCGTGCTCGGCGTCACCGCGCCAGACCCGCTCGCACACCTGGCGGGTGCCCTCGACGATCCGGGCGCTCGCCTCGTGCATCCCCTTGAACGCCGGGTCGTCCTCGGTGCCCAGTCCGCAGGTCAGGTCAGCGACGGCCGGGTCCTCGGAGGCGGCGCGGACGGCCGCGATGTAGTCCGCCGTGTGGATGGTGCGCAGCACCTCGTCGGTCGCGACGTCGGGGTTGAGGATCCGCACGTCGTCAAGAACTCCGAGGGATCGGGCAAGGCGGGCGGTGAGGTCCAGCCGCGCGGGGCCCATGGGATGGCCGGGGCCGAAGTCGTATGCCGTGAAACTCTCGTCCCAGACGACTGCCGTAGTCCCCATGCGTACCGACGGTACTCCGCGGCCCGGTGCGTCCGGCGACTAGTCTCACGTGGACCGGCACCGCAGGAGCGGCCGCTGAGCACGCGGCATACGGAGGATCGATCGATGGCCCGCAACCGACTCTACGACGACGAGGTCCTCGTCATTGGACTAGGGCGGTTCGGCGCGGCCGCGGCGCTGGAGCTGCAGCGGCTGGGCCACCGGGTCAGCGGTGTCGAGCGCGACCAGGCGCGAGCCGAGTCCTACGTCGGCCGGCTGACCAGGGTGGTCCAGGCCGACGCCTCCATGCCGGCCATGATCGACAAACTGCACGCCCGCGACTTCCGGCTGGCCGTGGTCGGCATCGGCTCGTCGATCGAGGCCTCGGTCCTTGCCGCCGCCAATCTGGTCGACGCCGGCATCCCCTCGATCTGGGCCAAGGCAAAGTCGACCGAGCACGCCCGCATCCTCAACCGGATCGGCGTCATGCACGTCGTGCGGCCCGAAGCCGACAGCGGCCACCGCGTCGCGCACCTCGTCAACGGCAAGCTCGAGGACTACATCGAGTTCGACGACGGTTTCGCCATCGTCAAGATGCGCCCGCCGCAGGAGTCGATCGGGTTCACGCTCGAGCAGAGCGCGATCCGCAGCAAGTACGGCGTGACCATCGTGGGGGTGAAGGCGCCCGGGCAGGACTTCACCTATGCCGTGCCGCAGACCAAGGTGAACTCCGCGGACACGTTGATCGTGAGCGGGCCGGTGGAGCTCATCGAGCGCCTCGCCAACCGCCCCTGAACCGCGCCAAAATCACGGGGTCCTGCCCGGTCAGGCCCGGTCGACGCCGAGCGGCAGGACCATGCAGATCTCCTCGGCCCCGTCGTCCTCGCTGACCACGCGCATCGGGCGGCGGCTGTCGGTGGGCCGGAAGCCGAACCCGCTGGCGAAGGCGACGGCCCGGCCGTTGTCGGTGCCGACCCAGTAGGCCAAGTGGGTCTTGCCGTTGTCGCGGGCGGTCTGCGCGCCGGCGCTCACGAGGGCCGACGCCACACCTGTCCCGCGCGACGCGGGTCGCACCCAGAGACCGAAGAGCTGGGCGACGTTCGGAGACCCGTCATCGGGAACCCCACCCACGCTGGCCACCCCTGCCGACGCGCCCTCGACCTCGGCGAGCAGGCGGTGCGACCGGTTCATCCGGTCCCGCCACTCGTCCTCGGGAAAGGCCTGCTCCTCCTCGGCGTTGGCGACGAAGGCCTCGGGAGACTCGGCCAGGGCTGCCAAACGGGCTGCGCGATAGGTCTGCCAGTCGTCCTCGCTGAGCGAACGCACGGAGATGTCTGCCATGACGACAACTCTCGCATGGATCCGCTGAACCGCACCTGCCGGGTTCAGCTGCGCCGGCTGTGGATGCCCGTCCGCACCGGTCGCGTCAGCGAATCCGACGCTCCAGCTGTGACTCGGTGATCGTCTCGTCCCACGGCAGCGAACCGACGACCCCCGTCGGGGTGAACCCGACCCGATCGTAGAACGCCCGCGCCCGGTCGTTCTCGTCGGCCACGTCCAGGAGGATCCGGT
>JBDTBX010000292.1:0-2692 GCA_039923915.1 Nostocoides sp.
GAGGATCACCACCTCCCGCGCCCTCGACCTCTCGATGGACGGTCCGTCGGCAGCGGCCCCGGCAAGGACGCGCCCCGCAAGGCTGGCCCACTGCGCCAGCGACTCGGGCGTGAGCACGGCCACGTCGAGGCTGCCGTCGTCGACGCGAGCCTCGGGAAGCAGGACGATCCCGCCGGTCAGCTCGCCGCAGTTCCCGACGACGACGGTGCGTGCCCGCGTCGGCGTGCCCGGCGTCCCGTCCAGCCCGACCGTCGCCGCGAACGGCTCGTCCGCCAGGTGCCGCGCGGCGCTCGCGACGTAGGCCGCCCACCCCGCCTTCGCCTTGATCGCCTCGGGTGCGTCGTCCATGATGTCGGCGTCGAAGCCGACCCCGGCCATGACGGTGAAGACGTGGACGTTGCTGGCCGGCTCCAGCCGGACAGCGGCCATCTGCGCGGGGCTCGGGTCGAGGCACAGCCACCCGACGTCGATGGTCCGGTCGGCGCCGGTCAGGGCCAGCCGCACCGCCGCGGCGAGGTCGTCGACGGGCGTGCCGAGATTGCGCGCCAGCAGGTTGCCGGTCCCGCCGGGGAGAAGGCCGAGCCGAGCCCCGGTCCCGACCAGCTCCTGCGCCACCGCGCGGACGGTCCCGTCGCCGCCGAGCGCGCAGACCAGCGTCGCGCCCGCCGCAAGGGCCTCCCGGGTCTGACCGCCGCCGGGGTCGTCCTCCGTCGTCTCGACGAACCTTGGCGACGCGCAGCCCGCCGCCTCGGCCGCCTCGGCGATGACCCGACGGACGTCGGGCAGATCGGCGAACTTCGTAGGGTTGACGACGACCACGGGGCCTGCGCTGCCAGTCATGCCGTGACCCTAACGGGAAGGGCCCCCGACCAGCAGTTCTATGACAAGGTTGCCCTCGTGGACACCTCAGACGTCACCGGGACGGCCCGGCGGGCCGGCAACTCACGACTTGTCGAGTGGGGAGCGCGTCTGGGCTACGCGGTGAGCGGTCTGCTCCACCTGCTCATCGGGTGGATCGCCTTGCGCGTTGCGTGGGGCGGCGGCGGCAGCACCGCCGACCAGTCCGGAGCGCTCGGGACGCTGGCGGCCGAGCCCGGGGGCAAGCTCGTGCTGTGGGTCGCCGTCGTCGGCTTCGCCCTGCTGGCCGTCTGGCAGCTGACCGAGGCGGTCACCGGTGCCCATGGGGCCAAGGGGTCGGACCGGATCAAGTCGGCCTCGAAGTTCGTCCTGTATGCCGTGCTCGCCTGGACCGCGCTGAAGTTCGCCTCGGGTGGGGGCAGCTCGAGCAAGCAGCAGTCGGTCGACTTCACCGCCAAGCTGATGCAGCACTCCGGTGGGCGGCTCCTCGTCGCTCTCCTGGGCATCGTCATCATCGCGGTCGGCGCGTACCACATCTACAAGGGCTGGGCCCGCAAGTTCCTCCAGGACCTCCAGGAGCACCCCGGGACCTGGGCGACCCGGGCCGGACGGATCGGCTACGTCGCCAAGGGGATCGCCCTCGGCGTGGTCGGCGTCCTCTTCGTCCTCGCCGCCGTCCACAAGCAGCCGGGCAAGGCAACCGGGCTCGACGGGGCCCTGCGCACGCTGCGCTCGGGGCCGTTCGGCAGCTGGCTGCTCAGCGTCGTTGCCCTGGGCATCGCGGCATACGGGATCTACTGCTTCGCCCGGTCGCGCTACACCAAGGTCTGAGACCGGCCAGCGGTACCAGCCGTCGAGTCGCGGCGCAGGTAGCCCCACGCGAGCATCGCGCAGGTGAACCCGTTGACCGCACCCATCGTCACGTCGCTCACGTGGTGCATGCCCCGGTAGAGCCGGGCGAAGCCCACGAGGAACGGGACGAGCGCGCACACGACCAGGACCACCGTGCGCAGCACCGGCTGGCGGATCCGGGTCGCCATCAGCACGAAGGTGACGTAGAGCGCCGTGGAGGCGCCCTCGTGACCGCTCGGGTAGCTCGACGTCGGAGGCGCCGGGTCCAGGTGGCTCACGTGCGGGCGCGGGCGCGCGATGACCAGGGTCGTGAGCACAAAGATCGTCGCCTGCAGGCTGATCGCGAGGAGCGGCACCGCGGCATACCACCACTGCTTGGTCCGCCACCAGATGACCGCGGCGACCAAGACGCACACGCCGATGACGTACTCGGTGTTGCCGATGTGCGAGCACAGCATGGTGATCGTGTTCCAGGCCGGCGTGCGCCAGGCGACGAGCCTGCGGTTGACCCCCTCCTCGCTCGTCCCGAGCCCGGAGAGCGGGCCCTTGAGCAGCAGACCGACGGCCACGATCACGCCGAAGACGGCGACGCCGGGCAGCACGGCGCGAAGGGCGGCGTCTCGCAGGGCGCTGCGGACGCCGGGCCGGGCCGGGTCGTCGGCGTACCGTGAGATGAAGGGCATCAGGGGCTCTCCTGGTGGTGGGGGGTCGGGGGGCGCCAGCCGAGTTGTCCGGCACACGAGGCAAGGACGAGGCCGGTGCCGAGGAGAACCCCGGCGATGACGCCGTAGCCGACCGCCCGCACCAGTGGCCGAACCCGCCCAGCCCCGGTCGAAGGGGCGCCTGCGCTGGTCACAGGCTCATGTCTACCGCATCGAACGGGGCCGGAAGGCGATCCCGGCCGGCGTGGTTGTGCGCGGCCCGGTGCTCAGCGGTCGCGGCTGGACAGCACGCAGAACTCGTTGCCCTCGGGATCGGCGAG
>JBDTBX010000293.1:0-5078 GCA_039923915.1 Nostocoides sp.
GCGGTGGACGCCGTCGTCCAGAACGCCGGCGGCAGCACCTCGCTGGAGGCCTTGGCCGCGGGCTGCCCCGTCGTCAGCTATCGCTGCCTGCCCGGCCACGGCGAGACCAACGCCGTCGCGCTCAGCCACGCCGGCCTGGCTCCGTGGGCAAAGAGTCCGGCGGACCTTGTCCTGGCCTTCAGCGGACTGAACGGCAGCTGTCAGGACGCCCTCTCGGTCCGAGCCATCGCCCTCGACGGGCTCCGGCTCCAGCCCTGCGTCGCCTCCACCATCCTGCGGATCACCGGTGAGATCCCGGCATGAACACCGTTGCCCGGCAACGGCGTTGGCTACTCGCGCCGCTGGCCCTGCCGGCTCTGAACCTGCTGCCCGCCCTGACCTCACTCGCCCCAGCCCGTCGCCGATTCCTGCCCGCCCTGTCCGGGATGAGCGACTCCGACGCGGTGGCCCTCACGTACGACGACGGGCCCGACCCCGCCTCGACCCCTGCTTTCCTCGACCTCCTCGAGCGGCATGACGCCCGGGCCACCTTCTTCCTCCTCGGGGCGCACGTGGCGCAGAATGCCGCGCTCGTCGCCGAGATGGCCGACCGCGGCCACGAGCTCGCCGTCCACGGCTGGGACCACCAGTGCCTGGCCGTCAAGGGTCCCGGCCGGATTCGCGACGAACTGGCCCGGGCCGCCGATGCCGTCGAGACGGCGTCCGGCCGACCGGCCGCCTTCTATCGCCCTCCTTACGGAGTGCTCACCGCTGAGGGCGGGTATGCCGCGCGCTCGGCCGGGCTGCAGACCGTCCTCTGGTCGACCTGGGGCCGGGACTGGTCCCGTCGGGCCACCCCTGACAGTGTGGTGCGCAAGGTCGAGCGGGTCCTCGCTCCCGGGGGGACGGTGCTGCTCCACGACACCGACCGGACCAGTGCGCGCGGGTCCTGGCGGACGACCCTCGCCGCCTCGGAGGTGCTCCTCAGGGGGTGGCAGGCACGCGGCATCCGGGCCACTGCGTTGCGCGACCACGGAATCGGCGTTGGCCCCCGGGCGTTGAGCCGATAGTCTGGACGACGCTCGACAACTGAACAGCGTGATGTGGACCCCCATCAGGGGGGTGATCGGTTTCGACATTGGTCGGCTGGTCAGGGGAAGCGGGTCGAGGATGTTGGGTTATCTCGTCAACGCTCCCAGCAAAAAAATAGGTGCCAATTCCAAGCGCACCGACTTCGCCCTCGCCGCCTGAGCGAGCTCCGAAGTCCGTCAGCCTGAGCTAGTTCTCGTCTCAGTGTCTGGCGCCAGCTAGAGAACTTGCTGCGTCGTCATGTCGGGGGACGGCGCGGGACTCCTTCTCGACTGGGCCTGTCAGTGGACGTGTGCGCGCGAGCACTGGGGCCGAGAAAATCCTTAGCGCACTGCACCCGGAGAAGCCCTGGCTTCCCGTCAATGGACGCGGGTTCAATTCCCGCCACCTCCACCACCCGTGGGGTCCACATCACGTTCTCTGGTCGCCGTCGGAGATGTGTCGACGCGCCTTGGCGTGTGTGAACCGCACCGCCACGCTGGCGGTCACCGTGTTCTCGCCCGCCTCGACCGGCATACCGGATGCCATCTCGCGCGAGGCCATCATCGTGTGGCCCGGGGCGCCGGCAACGGAGCGGCCGCCCGGCAGGTCGCTGACCCACACGACCGGGCCGAGGGTCCGGCCCGCGAGGGACGCGTACTGATCCGCCTTGGCCAACGCGTCGGCGAAGGCCCGCTCTCGCGCCAGCCGCGCGAGCGGCTCCGGGTCGCTGATCGTCAGGGAGATGTTGTCGATGCCGAGAGAGTTGCCGGCGACCTGGGACAGGGCCGTGACGAGCCGGCCGGTCGCGTCCAGGTCGCGCACCCGCAGACGGAGGGTGTGGAAGGCTGTGTAGCCCACCACCTCGGGACGGTCGTTGGCCCACCGCTGGTGGACGCCAGACCCCGTGGTCTGCAGGTCGGCCGGCACCACGCCTGCCTCGCGCGCCGCACCCTGGACAGCGCTCATGGTGCCCGAGGCCGCCTGCAGGGTGCTGGCGACGTCGGCCCCGTCGCAGGTCACGCGCACGTCGAGGGTGACGACGTCAGGAGCGGCGGAGGCTGATCCGGTACCGGTCACATCGACATGAGAGCCCATGGGGCGAACCCTATGCCCAGTCCGAAATCAGCGCAGCGTCCAGTCCGTCATCAGCGCCGCGGACCGGGCGGAGCCGAAGGTGGTTGGATCGTGGACATGGCCACCCTGCCCTCGATCTCCTACTCGATCACCGTCCGCCTCATTCTCCCGGCGCGCGCGACGGCGGTGAGCGAGCTGACGAGCGCCATCGAGCGCGACGGGGGAGCGGTGACCGCCCTGGACGTGACGGCCTCCGGCTCGGACCGGTTGCGGGTCGACCTCACCGCTGCGGCGGCCGACACCGAACACGCGAGCCGGCTCGTCGAGACGATGCGCAGCGTTCCGGGGGTCGAGATCGGCAAGGTGTCCGACCGCACCTTCCTGGCCCACCTCGGCGGCAAGCTGTCCATCGAGTCGCGGGTGCCGATCCGCAACCGCGACGACCTCTCGCTGGTCTACACGCCCGGCGTCGCGCGGGTCTGTCTGGCGCTCGTCGAGAACCCGGCCGATGCCCGCAACCTGACGATCAAGGGCAACACCGTCGCGGTCGTGACCGACGGCACCGCGGTCCTGGGGCTGGGCAACATCGGCCCGATCGCTGCGCTTCCGGTCATGGAGGGCAAGGCCGCCCTGTTCAAGCGGTTCGCCGGCATCGACGCCTTCCCGATCTGTCTGGACACGACCGACACAGAGGAGATCATCGCGGCGGTGAAGGCGATCTCTCCGGTGTTTGCCGGGATCAACCTGGAGGACATTTCTGCACCGCGCTGCTTCGAGATCGAACGGCGGCTCCGCGACGAACTCGACATCCCGGTTTTCCATGACGACCAGCACGGCACCGCGATCGTGTCGTTGGCCGCTCTGCGCAACGCCCTTCGCGTGGTGGGCAAGGACCTGTCCACGGTCCGGATCGTCATGAGCGGCGCGGGCGCGGCCGGCACCGCGATCCTCAAGCTGTTCCTCCTCGCCGGCGCCACCGATGTCATCGTCGCTGACATGCACGGAGTCCTCACCCAGGAGCGCCCCGACATCGCCTCCGGTGCGAACCCCGCACTCATGTGGTCCGCCGTGCACACCAACCCGCGCGGCTTCTCGGGCAGTCTCAAGGAGGCGCTCGTCGGCGCCGACGTCTTCCTCGGTGTCTCCGCGCCCAACATCCTCACCGGCGATGACATCGCGGCGATGGCTCCGGACTCGATCGTCTTCGCGATGGCCAACCCCGATCCCGAGGTCGACCCCAACGAGGCGGCCAAGCATGCCGCCGTGGTGGCGACCGGTCGCTCGGACTTCGCCAACCAGATCAACAACGTGCTCGTCTTCCCCGGCGTCTTCCGCGGACTGCTCGACGCCCGTTCCAAGACCATCACCCCCGAGGTGCTCCTGGCCGCGGCGGATGCGCTGGCCGGCGTCGTCAAGGACGAGGAGCTGAACTCCGCCTACATCGTTCCCAGCGTCTTCCACCCCGACGTGAGCAGGGTCGTGGCCGAGGCGGTCGCCCGGGCTGCCCGGGCCGCGAAGACGTGACGGCAGCCCGACCGTCCCGCCTCGCCGTGGCCCTGTTCGTCCTCGCCCTCGCGGTGCAGGTGTACTCGGTCTACGCGCCGGACTCGCCGGCGCAACCGACGTTTGCCAACGAGGACAAGATCGCCCATGCCCTGCTGTTCGGTATGCCGGTCGCCATCGCCTGGGCGACCGGCCTGCGCCCCCGGCTCGTGACGGGCATCATCGCCTTGCATGCGCCGGTCAGCGAGTTGGTGCAGCACTATGTGCTGCCGCACCGCAGCGGCGACGTGTGGGACGCGGTGGCCGACCTGGTCGGCGTGCTCCTCGGCCTGCTGGCCGGCCGGGCGATCGCACGACTGGTCAGCCGCTCCTCGAGCCGCTGGTAGCATTGAGCGTTCGGTGTGACGGCGCATGGCTGCGCCCACCGGCTGTTCGCCTTTCTGGAGCGGCCCGAATCCCCTTGACCCACAACCGAACCCGCCGGTGACACGCAGAGCGTCGAACCAGCGCACGGACGCCAATGATGCGCGTCTGAGGCTCGTCTTCATCGTCATCTCGCCAGTGGCTCAGGACGTGTCTGACACACGTGATCCCCACTGCACATTTGACCCCCGAAGGTGAACCACGATGCCCAAGAACACCTCTGGCGCGCCCAAGAAGGCCCGTTGGACGCCAGCCGAGAAGGCCGCCCGCGAGGAATCCGCGAAGCGCTCCGGCAAGAAGCCGCACCGTGGCCAGGCCGACAAGGCCTCGGCCGGCGCAGGCTCGCGCAGTCAGGAGCGGACGCCGTATGCCGACCGCGCACCTCGCGCTGACCGGACCTACGGCTCCGACCGGACCGAGCGCGTACGCGACGACCGCCCCCGCACTGGCGGCTACGTCCGGGACGACCGGCCCCGCGGCGAGGAGGACCGGACCCGCCGGGTCCACCCGCCCCGCCACGTCGCCGGCAACGACCCGTGGCGCGAGCGCGAGGACCGCCGCGAGCGGACCGAGCGGCGCACCGACCGGACCGACGACCGCGGCTACCCGCGTCGCGACGCCGGTGCCCAGCGCACCCAGGACAACGCCAGTCAGAGGCCTGAGGACCGTAGCGGCTACCAGCGACGGGAGGACCGTGGGGGCTACCAGGGCCGTGCCGCCGGCGCAGACCGGGGTGGATACCAGGGCCGCGACGCTGCTGGTGACCGCAGTGGCTACCAGCCTCGTGACGACCGTGGTGGCTACCAGGGTCGTGACTCAGGCGCCGAGCGTGGTGGCTTCAAGGACCGCGATGACCGGGGTGCACGCACCGGCTACCAGGGCCGCGATGACCGTGGTGCACGCACTGGCCATCCGAGGCCTGACGACCGCGGCGAGCGCACCCGGGGCAATGCCCCTCACCGGCCTGACGACCGCGGCGGCTACCAGCGTCGCGACGACCGTGGCGATCGTGGTGGTTTCCAGAAGCG
>JBDTBX010000294.1:0-2846 GCA_039923915.1 Nostocoides sp.
CGCTGCCGGGCATGTCACCGTGGGTGTCCCCACCGGCGCCCGGAGGGGTCAGCACCACACCACTGTCGGGCTCGACGCGACGTGTTCCGTTGGCGGCAGCCGCCAGCACCTTCTCCGGAACCTCGACCGGCGGGATGGAGGACGGTGCCCGGTCGGGCGAGCCCGTCCAGGCCGGCCGACGGTCACGTCGGCGCAGCGGCTCAAAGATCTTTGCCACCTGCGCCTTGTCGAGCGTCTCCTTCTCCAGCAGCTCGAGCACCAGGGCGTCCAGCACGTCACGGTTCTGCTCCAGGATGTCGTAGGCCTCCTGGTGGGCCACGGCGAGGAACTTCTTGGTCTCGTCGTCCACGATCGCGGCGACGTCCTCGGAATAGTCGCGGGTGTGCCCCATGTCGCGGCCCATGAACGGCTCGGCGTTCTCGTGGCCGAGCTTTATCGCGCCCAGACGCTCGGTCATGCCGTACTGGGTGACCATCGCCTTGGCCAGCCCGGTCGCCTTCTCGATGTCGTTGCCGGCGCCGGTGGTCGGGTCGTGGAAGATCATCTCCTCCGCCGCCCGGCCGCCCATCATGTAGGCGAGCTTGTCGAGCATCTCCGAGCGGGTCTGGGAGTACTTGTCCTCATCGGGCAGCACCATGGTGTAGCCCAGCGCGCGGCCGCGGGGCAGGATGGTGATCTTGTGCACCGGGTCGGTGCCGGGCAGCGCCGCTGCCACCAAGGCGTGTCCGCCTTCGTGGTAGGCGGTGATCAGCTTCTCCTTCTCGCTCATCAGCCGGGTGCGCTTCTGCGGCCCGGCGATCACGCGGTCGATCGCCTCGTCCAGGTTGAGGTTGTCGATCAGCTTCTGGTTCTGGCGCGCGGTGAGCAGGGCGGCCTCGTTGAGCACGTTGGCCAGGTCGGCGCCGGTGAACCCAGGCGTACGACGGGCAACCGAGCGCAGGTCGACGTCGGCAGCCATCGGCTTGCCACGCGCGTGCACCTGGAGGATCTTCTCGCGACCGGCCAGGTCGGGTGCGTCGACGCTGATCTGCCTGTCGAACCGGCCCGGGCGCAGCAGCGCCGGGTCGAGGATGTCGGGACGGTTGGTGGCCGCGATCAGGATCACGCCACCACGCACGTCGAAGCCGTCCATCTCGACCAGCAGCTGGTTGAGGGTCTGCTCGCGCTCGTCGTGGCCACCTCCCATGCCGGCGCCGCGGTGCCTGCCGACGGCGTCGATCTCGTCGATGAAGACGATCGCCGGAGCGTTCTCCTTGGCCTGCTCGAACAGGTCACGCACGCGGGAGGCGCCGACACCGACGAACATCTCCACGAAGTCGGAGCCGGAGATCGAGTAGAAGGGCACGCCCGCCTCCCCCGCGACAGCGCGGGCGAGAAGCGTCTTGCCGGTTCCGGGCTGACCGTAGAGCAGCACGCCCTTGGGGATCTTGGCGCCCACGGCCTGGAACTTCGCAGGCTCCTGCAGGAACTCCTTGATCTCGCCGAGCTCCTCGATCGCCTCCTCGCAGCCCGCCACGTCGGCGAAGGTGGTCTTCGGCATGTCCTTGGTGATCAGCTTCGCCTTGGACTTGGCGAACTGCATCACGCCCCGACCGCCACCGCCCTGGACCTGGTTCATCAAGAACAGGAACAGGAGCACGATGAGCGCGAACGGGAGCAGGGTCGCCAGGATCTGGCCGAGCAGGCTGGGCTTGGGGTTCTTGACGTTGAACTTCTCGATCGTGCCCTTGTCGACCTGGCCCTGGACCTGCTTGACCAGATTGACCTGCTGTCCGCCGACCCAGGTCGCCATGACCTTCTTGCCGTTGTCGAGGGTGGCCCGGATCTGCTGGTCACCGCCGTCGACGAAGGTGATCTCCTTGACTGCCCCGGAGTTGATGTCACTGACCATCTTCGAGGTCTCGACCTCGGTATACCCCCCGTTGGGCACGAGGTACTGCAGGGCCAGCAGGACTCCGACCACGGCTACCGGGATCCAGAGCCATGGACTACGCACGATTCGCTTCACCGCGCAATACTCTCAGGTCGCTCCACAGCGCCGGAGCCGTCTCCCCCTGCGGCCATCCGCGGCCGGGTCGGCCGCCTAGGAATAGACGTGCGGGGCGAGGGTCCCGACGGCCCGGAGGTTGCGGTACTTCTCGTTGTAGTCGAGGCCGTAGCCCACGACGAACTCGTTGGGGATGTCCCAGCCGACGTACTTCGGGTCGATGTTCATCTTCTGCGCATCCGGCTTGCGCAGCAGGGTGCAGATCTCCACCGACGCCGGGTTCCGCGAGTTGAGGTTGGAGGTCAGCCACATCAAGGTGAGGCCGGTGTCGATGATCTCGTCCACGATCAGCACGTGCCGGCCGCTGATGTCGGTATCGAGGTCCTTCAGGATGCGTACGACGCCCGAGCTCTTGGTGCCCGAGCCGTAGGAGGAGACTGCCATCCAGTCCATCTCGACGTGGCGGTTGAACGCCCGTGCGAGGTCGGCCATCACCATCACCGCGCCGCGCAGCACGCCCACGATCAGGAGGTCCTCGCCCGCGTAGTCCTTCTCGATCTCGCGGGCCAGCTCGCCCAGTCGATCGAGGATCTGCTCCTCGGTGAACAAGATGTTGACCAGGTCACCGTCGACGTCTGCCTCGTCCATGAGCGAAAGCGTGCCACAGGGAGCGGGTGGGCCCGTGGCCGGTCGGGAAGTCTCAGGCCTCCTCGGGCGTTGGGGCCACCATGCACCTCTCCGTTCTCGACCTCGTTCCCGTGCGCACCGACCAGACCACCGGCGAGGCGCTGGTGGCCACCCGCCGGCTCGCCCAGGTGGCCGACGAGGCCGGTTACCGCCGCTACTGGCTGGCCGAGCA
>JBDTBX010000295.1:0-4051 GCA_039923915.1 Nostocoides sp.
GATGCTGCTCGCGGTCGGGTTGAACGTCGTCGTCGGCTGGGCCGGCCTGCTCGACCTAGGCTTCATCGCCTTCTACGCGATCGGTTCATACACGACGGCCTACTTCGTCGGCGCCCTGCCGATCCAGCCGCCGGAGTGGATGCGCCTTTCCCCGCTGCTCTGCATCCCGATCGCCATCGTCATCTGTCTGATAGCAGGGGTGTCACTCGGGTTCCCAACGCTTCGGCTGCGCGGTGACTACCTCGCCATCGTGACCCTGGGCTTCGGTGAGATCATCCGGATCGTCGCCGTCAACAACCCGGGTAACTTCACCAACGGCCCCCGTGGCGCCTTCGGGATTCCCCAGCCTTCGATCCACCTCGGGCCGATCCACATCGACTGGGGACAGAACTCACTGCAGTACTGGTACCTCCTGCTCGTCATCACCGGGCTGGTCATCCTCGCCTTCAACCGGCTCGAGCAGTCCCGGCTCGGGCGAGCCTGGGCGGCCATCCGCGAGGACGAGATCGCTGCTCAAGCCACCGGTGTCAACACCAGGCGGGTCAAACTGCTCGCCTTCGCCATCGGCGCCTCCACCTCCGGTGTCGCCGGCGTCTTCTTCGCCAGCCAGATCGGCTACATCAACCCGGACAACTTCGTCCTGAACAACTCGATCCTCGTCGTCGCCTACGTCGTCTTCGGCGGCATGGGCTCACTGCCCGGTGCGATGGCCGGCGCGGCCGTGCTCACCTGGCTGCCGGAGTTCCTCAAGGACCAGGTGCCGGCCGAGGACCGCCAGATGTGGATCGGCGCGGTCATCCTGCTCATGATGATCTTCCGGCCGGCCGGGTTGGTCCCCGCTCGCCGACGGGCCGCCGAGTTGCACGGCTTGGACACATCGCCCAACATCGAGGAGTCGGCGGTTCCGGCCGACGAAGGAATGGGAGGAAGCAAGTGACCGCCGAGGCGACAACCCGGCCGGTGGCCGGCACCCGCGAGGTCGTCTTCGACGTCCAGAACATCACCCTCCGCTTCGGCGGCGTCACCTCCATCAACGACGTCTCCCTCCAGATGTACCGTGACGAGATCCTCGCGGTCATCGGGCCGAACGGAGCCGGCAAGACCTCCCTGTTCAACTCCCTCACCGGGGTCTACACCCCGCAGGAGGGCGTGATCACCCTCGCCGGCCGGCCCGGCGACGCCCCGCAGCGGGTCATCGGGCAAAAGACCCACGTCATCAACCACATGGGGGTGGCGCGGACCTTCCAGAACATCCGGCTCTTCCCGGCGCTCACGGCGCTGGAGAACGTCAAGGTTGGCGTCGAGACCCGGATGAAGGCCGGGCCGGTGGCGGCCATGCTGGGCCTGCCGAACCAGCGGCGCGAGGAGCGCGAGAGCACCCATCGGTCCTATGAGCTGCTCACCCTGGTCGGGCTGCGCAGCCGGGCCAACGAGCTCGCAGGCTCACTTGCCTACGGCGAGCAGCGCCGGCTCGAGATCGCCCGGGCACTCGGCACCAACCCCGGCGTCATCCTCCTCGACGAACCGGCGGCCGGCACCAACCCGGTTGAGAAGCGCGACCTCGCCGACCTGATCCGGTTGATCAACCGCGAGCTCAACATCTCGGTCCTGCTCATCGAGCACGACATGAAACTCGTCATGTCGGTCGCCGACCGGCTCGTCGTGCTCAACTTCGGCTCCAAGATCGCCGAGGGTCTACCCGAGGAGATCCAGAAGAACCCGGCCGTCATCGCGGCCTACCTCGGCACCTCGGCCGAGGAGGCTGCGAGCGAGGTCGAGCACCAGCCCGAGCTGCACGTCATCGCCGACGACACCGCCAACAGGACCAGCCTGCAGGATGCAGGCGCCACGGACGAGGAGGGAACCTCATGAGCCTGCTCGAGGTCGACGACATCGAGGTGCGCTACGGCGCCATCCGCGCCCTCAAGGGCGTCTCCTTCACCGTGGAGGAGGGCGAGGTCGTGGCCTTGCTGGGCGCCAACGGCGCCGGGAAGACAACCACCCAGAAAACGGTCTCGGGGATGCTCCGACCGTCCCTCGGCCAGATCCGCTACGACGGCCAACGGATCGACGGCATCCCGGCCCACAATCTCATCCACCTCGGCATCTGCCACGTCCCGGAGGGCCGGCGGGTCTTCCCGATGATGTCGGTCGCCGAGAACCTGGAGATGGGTGCCTTCCGCTTCAAGAAGCCCGACGAGGCGGTCCTGGCCCGGGTGCTCGAGCTGTTCCCCCGGCTGGAGGAGCGCTACAAGCAGACCGCCGGCACGCTCTCCGGTGGTGAGCAGCAGATGCTCGCCATCGGCCGGGCCCTCATGGGCAAGCCCCGGTTGCTCCTCCTCGACGAGCCGTCGATGGGCCTGGCGCCGCTGATCATCAAGCAGATCTTCGACATCGTCAAGGAGATCAACGAGCAGGGCGTCACCGTGCTCCTCGTCGAGCAGAACGCCGCCCAGGCGTTGGCCCTGGCCAACCGTGGCTACGTCCTGGAGACGGGCGAGATCGTGCTCTCCGGGTCAGGTCGCGAGCTGCTGACCGACGACCGGATCCGGGCCGCCTACCTCGGCGAGGAGATCGCCTCCTGACCCACCCCCTGTCAAACTTTTGACCCCACGTCAGGTGTGTACCGGCCGGTAGGCAGCTGACGTGGGGTCAATGCTCGGACGGGGTGATCGCGCGGATGGCAGTGAGGACCCGCTTTTCGGACACGGGGTATGCGGTGCCGAGGGTCTGCGCGAACAGCGAGACGCGCAGCTCCTCGATCATCCAACCAACGTCGCGGACCGGATCGCTCGCAGCCGCCGGGCTGCCCGGTCCGAGCCGCGCGATCGCCTCGGCGTATGCCGCCTCGACCCGGTCGATCCGTTCCTGCAGCTCTCCCTCACGAGAGTTCGCGACGGCCTTGTCGAGCCGGGCGAGGATCGCCCGGAGATAGCGCTGGAGGTCGGGCAGCCGGGCCAGCCCGGTGTCGGCGACGAAGCCGGGCCGGATCAGGCTGTCGTGCTGGGCCCGCACGTCGGCAAGGGTGGCTGGCAGCCACGGACGAGGCACCGAGTTCTCCAGTGCTGCAAGGGACCTGGCGACTTCGACCGACGTGGCAAGCACTGGCTCGACGGCCGAGACGACCTGCAGGACCCGGGTCGCGACGTGCGTGCGCACACTCGTGAGGGCGGCAGCGAAGGTTGAGTCGTCGCGGACGGCGTCGACACCCACGTGCTCGGCGACGATCGCGTCGACCGCGGCGGCGAGACAGTCCTGGAGGAGCGCCGGGACACCGCCGTGCGGGTTCTGGGCCAGCGCGAGCTTCTGGGTGTTGGAGAGACCGGCCAGCACCCGCTTCCACGGCGGGGGGGTGCCGAGCAGGAGCAGCCGGCGCACCCCCCGCCGCGTCGCGGCCCGGGCTGCGCCCTGGTCGGGGAGCACGCGCACGTCCACGCTGCCCCCTCGGTCGAGGAGGGCCGGGAAGCCCATGACCGTATGCCGGCCGGCCCGTCCTTCCCACGTGTCGGGGAGCGTGCCCAGATCCCAGGTCGTCAGACCAGTCCGCTCGATGGCCGCCCCGGCATGGGCAAGCCGGTCCTCGACGGCTCCGGCCAACTCCTCCTTGAGGACGTCGAGGTCGCGGCCGGAGCCGACGGCCCGCCGGCCCTCGTCCTGGACGACGAACCGCATCCGGAGGTGATCGGGGAGTCGGGTGACATCCCACTCCCCCGGCGGCACGGCATACCCGGTCAAAGCCCGCAGAGCCACGGCGAGCTCCTCGGTGAACGGTCGGTCGGATGCCTCGATGGCGGTGAGAGCCGCCCGGGCTGTGTCGGGAACCGGGACGAAATGCCGACGGGTGGCCTTCGGCAACGACTTGAGCAGGGCGACGGCCAGGTCCTCGCGCAGTCCGGG
The DNA here is from genome assembly GCA_039923915.1 of Nostocoides sp. Classification (GTDB taxonomy): domain Bacteria; phylum Actinomycetota; class Actinomycetes; order Actinomycetales; family Dermatophilaceae; genus Nostocoides. The sequence continues at coordinate 3,898 of JBDTBX010000295.1, forward strand.
GACGAGCCAGTCGAAGCCCGATGTGCCCACCCGGTTGAGCACCGCGAGTGGGATGTGGACACTGACCCCGTCGTCGGGGTGGCCCGGTTCGAACTGGTAGGTCAGCGGCAGCTCGAGGTCGCCCTGGCGCCAGGTGCGCGGGTAGTCGGTCCCC
>JBDTBX010000296.1:0-2785 GCA_039923915.1 Nostocoides sp.
GCAGCATCCGGCGGACGGCCAGTGAGTTCGTGCTGCGTGGTTCAGCAGCGATCTCGTGAACGGTGGCCTGCCACCTGGTCTGGGTGGGCTGGGTGGTTGACGGCTCGGGCACCGGACGCGCGGTCGCCGAGGCGATGGGGCCGGCGGCCAGTGCCGCGGCCGTGGCGAGCGTGAGGACGATGCCGGTGGTCGAGGCGGCGGCGCAGGGGCGGTGGGCCGGGAACATGAGTCTCTCCTTAACTGATGCCAGATCTGGCGACACCTTTACGATCGTTCGTGGGCCCCTCTCGACACATCCGGCAGACTCCCTATCCTCGGCCGCCCACCCCCCTATCTTTCGCGGGCACTCGGGAGGGCACGGTCAGCAGTAAAGCAGCCCTCGTGTCGGTGTGATCACGGGCCGACAGGGGTATGACCGTGCACCCACTCCGACCACATCCGGCCGACCTCTGTGCGCTCCCCAAGATCCCAGGATGCCCGACTCCTCACCGCCCGCCTCAGCCCAGCAGCCTGCCGACCCCGGCGGTGGGCGTCCGAAGGAGAATGACCGTCGTGGTCAATCCGACAAAGGTCGATGACCTCGACGCGGCCCAGACCCTGCTGTCGCAGGTGTGCCGGCGCGACGGGTGGCGTGAATCGACCTAAGCGCTGACCACCAAGGACGAGACCGGTGAGTAGACGCGTTGCGAGGAACACAGCATCTGCCCCTTCCGGCGCAAGGTTGACGGTCACGTCTCCCCCGAGATGTGGCACACCTCGTCGAGATTGGACCGGTGATGGTCGCCGAGGTCGACGCGGTAGCGGTCGGGTGTTTGGCCATGTGGCCGGTTCTGGAACCCAGTCCGACGTCATAGACCTGCTCCGGGTCGTCTAGCAATGACTTGACCACGGAGCCGGAACGAGGTCAGCTGAGACGTGGGAAACGGCCCACCTGGCTCTAGGGCTTGTTTTGCGCCCGGCGCTCACCTCCGGGCCCTCCACCGAAAAAGGCGCAGCAACACCTCTACCGACGGCTCGGCTATGTCGACAGCGGCCGCCTGCTCCTACCCCGGAGCCAACTGAATTCATACTCCGTACGCCCCTCGCGCAGTGACGGCTCATGCCGCGATTCGCTCGAAAAGCCAACCTCCGAGAGGCTGCGTCACTTCGCCGCGAGCCGGGCGTCTAGGTTCGCGCTCACATGTCGAGTTCCGTGCGTGGTCCACCGCTGATGCGATGCCGAAGGCGACCACTGGTCTAGGTCTACCTGGTTGCCCGAGTCCCTACCTCACCGTGCTGAGATGGACCATGGCGTCGTAGAGCTGGTCGTCCGTCATTGGCGGCTCGGGAATCGAGTGTGCCCGCTCGGAGCGGTAGGCGTCGAGCATGAGGTAGAGCTGACGTCGCCAGGCCGTGGGCGCCCTGGCGCTGGTGGCGTCGATGATGCGGCCATTGGACCAGATCAGGTTGATGATGTCTGCCCGGGTGATGTCACTCCGAGCCTTGCCAGCTTTTTGGGCTCGAGCAAGAACGTCATCGATCTGTTGGCACATCACGTCGTGAATGTGCTCGGTCTCAGAGTTGCCGGGGAAGCGGCGCGAGAGAAAGTCGTTGAAGCCTCGGTCTCCGGCTTGGACTGCGAACAGGTTGTCCAGATAGGCGACGAACCCGTCCCAGGGATCGTCCAGCTCCACGGCCTTATCAGCCCCGTCAACGAACTCATGGAGCCGAGGTCTTAGGGCGGCCATGAGCAGGTCTAGGCGAGTGGGGAAGTGCCGGTACAGGGTACCGATGGCGACGCCGGCGTCGCGGGCGATCTTCTCCAAGGAGGCTTCCACGCCGTGGGCGGCGAACTCGGCCTGCGCCGCGGCGATGAGCTTGTCGCGGCTTTCCCGCGCATCCCGGCGCAGAGGCCTCCGCATCTGCTTGACGTCACTCTGGCTCACTCCACCAGTCTATCCACGATCCTGAGGAGGGCCTCCGTTTCTGCACTGTCGAGAGGCCGCATATACGTCCGGGTCTCGAAGCCCGAGGAACCTTCGATCAAGTTGAGGGTCCCCTCCGGAATAGAGTGAGGGGTACCTCCGGTTGTGAGGGATGCAGGCAAGGGCGCCTCACCTGGCACCCGCCCACCAAGCCACGGAGGAACCGTCATCATGACCACCATCAGCATCATCGGCTCAGGCAACATGGCCAAAGCGATCGGCACCCGGGCTGCAATGCACGGTCACACGGTCGAGCTCTTGAGCCGAAACACCGCCAAGGCTCGGGCGCTCGCCGACGAAATCGGCCACGGAGCCACCGTCGGCACATTCGGCGCACGGCCGGCAGGTGACATCGTCATCCTGGCCGTCCTGTACAGCGGCGTAGTTGATGCGGTCGCGAAGTACGGCGATGCGCTGGCCGGCAAGATCCTCGTGGACATCTCCAACCCGTTCAACGCCGACGCCAGCGGGCTCGTGACCACGAGCTCAGCTGCTCAAGAGATCGCGGCTGCCGCTCCCGACAGCGCCCATGTGGTGAAGGCGCTGAACACGATCTTCGGCCACGTTCTTGCGAAGGGCACGCCGTTGGACGCGTTCATCGCGAGTGAGAGCGCCGAGGCGAAGTCAAGTGTCGCGGCGTTTCTGGAGAGCTTGCAGTTGCGGACCCTCGACGCAGGAGGGCTGCAGGCGGCTTCGATCCTCGAGTCGGCCGGCCTCCTGCTGATGGGGCTCGCCCGTAATGGGGCGGGCTTCGATCTCGCCCTGGGTGCCGAGGTCCACTGAGGGTTCTTCTCCTCGGCGATTCAGGTGCCATTCCGCCG
>JBDTBX010000297.1:0-5357 GCA_039923915.1 Nostocoides sp.
GGTGACCGGAGGCGCAGCGACCCTCGACCCGTCGTATGCCGCCCGCGGTCACCTCTTGGGCTCCGGTTCCGTCACCGGGGGCGCCTCGACCCCGCCTGCCGGGGGCGGGCCGGAGCCTCAAAACCCCAACTGCCATCCGTCATGCGCCATCCCGTCCTGCCCCGGCTCGCTCCGGGCGATCCGTCCTGCCCGCAAGGAGTCCACCATGTCCCGCCGCTACGACGAACCCATCGAGGTCACCAGCGCCCTGGCCCGCACGCCGCGCACGACCGACCCCGAGGCCTTCATCTGGCGGGGCCGGCTGTTCGTCGTCCGAGCCGTCATCGACCGCTGGCAGGAACGCCGGGCCTGGTGGCGCGAGGTCGGCACCGAGGTGCAGGTCCGCACCGAGGACGGGCCGACGGCTGGTTCGTCGACCGGATCGAGGCTCGGAGCGGTGGGTACGGGTGCCGAACCAGGAGGCCGCGCAGGAGTCGGCACAGGTATTGGTGCAGGTGTCGGTGCGGCTCAGCACGAGCGGGAACGGCAGGTGTGGCGGGTCGAGGCCAGTGCCGGCAAGGCGGCCGGTACGGGGGTCTTCGACCTCGGTGCCGACGGGGTGAGCGCCGACGGCTCCCCGCGCTGGCTGCTGCTCCGGGCCCACGACTGACAAGGCGGTTCCTTCCGATGACGACGCCCCTGTCCCTGGACCTGCTCAGCCGCTCCGAGGAGTCCCTCGACCTGGCCTGCCACGCGACGGTGGCCCGGGAGCGCTACCTCCAGGCCCACCTGGCCGCCCTGCGCGCCGCCGCCGCGCTCGTCGGATCCCGCGGCGGCCGTGCTCCCCACGACCCTCGGGTCCCCTACGCCGGCCCCGGCGGGCCGACCCGCCGCGGCCTGTGGACCGCCCTGGCGGTCACCGCCCCCGAGCTCGGCGAGTGGGCCTCCTACTTCGCGGCGACCGGTCGCCGGTCGCGGCGGGTCGTCCGTGGCGAACCCACTCCGATCTCGCCCCGCGACGCCGACGACCTCGTCCGGGCCGCCCAGACCTTCCTCACCCTCGCCGCCGGCCGGCTCGGCGCTGCCCGCGACGCGGTGCCAGCCCGGCTCACCCCGCTCACCCACTGACCGCAGGCCGTCATGTTCGCCCACCTGCACGTCGCCTCCGGCTTCTCCATGCGCTACGGCGCCTCGACCCCTCAGGTGCTCGTCGAGCGGGCCGCCCAGCACGGTCAGCCGGCGCTCGCCCTCACCGACCGCGACGGCCTCTACGGCGCGGTCCGCTTCGTCCGGGCCGCGACGGCTGCCGGCATCTCCCCGGTCCTGGGCGTCGACCTCGCCGTCGGTGACTCTCCGGGCCGATTCGGCGTGCCGGCTGCCCAGCGGGCGCGACAGGCGGCGGCGAAGCGCAGCTCCCCCATCCGGGGCGGCGCGGTCGTCGACCCCCGCCTGCCACGGGTCACCGTCCTCGCCCGGGGGGCGCAGAGCGGCGTCGGCAACGGCGTCGGCTGGGCGGCCCTGTGCCGCCTCGTCACCGATACCCACCTGCGGGGCGAGCGCGGCATACCGGTGACCACCTCCGACGTGCTGGCCCGCTGGGCCCGTGCAACCGCGAGGGACGAGCCTGGTTGTGCGGAACGGGGGGACGCGCGAGCGCAGCGAGCTCCTCGCCTTACAGGGGGGACGAAGTCCCCCCTGTGTGTGTTGCTGGGGCCGGACTCGGACGTGGGGCGGGCGGTCCTGGCCAAGCGGCACGACCGGGCCCGCGACCTGCTCCGGGCCTGGCAACAACTGCTCCCGGCCGGTGCGGTCGTCGTCGAGGTGGTCTGCCACGGCGGTCCCGACGGCACCCCGGCGAGCCGCAGCCACGCCCGTCGGCTGCTCGCCCTCGCCGACGAGACGGGCACTGCGGCTGTGCTCACTGCTGCGGTCCGGCACGTCGACCCCGGCGACTCCCGCACCGTCGATGTCCTCGATGCCGCCCGCCGGCTCGTCGTCCTCGACCCACGCCACCTGGACCGGATGACCGATGCCGGCCACCTCGCCGACACCCCGACGATGCTCGCGGTCGCCCGTGAGATCACGGGGGAGGACACCTCCCGGGCGGAGCGGCTCATCGCCATGACCCTCACCCTCGCGACGGCCTGCGGCCAGGACGCCCGCCGCGACCTCGGCATCGGCTCGATCCACCTGCCCGAGCCGGCCGCGCTCGGCATACCGGCGGATGTCGATCCCCGGACCGTCCTGGAGCAGCGTTGTCGCACAGCGGTTTCCACCCGTTACCCCGGGGCGTCCGACGCCGAGCTGCACACCATCCACACCCGGCTCACCGAGGAGCTCAAGGTGATCGGCGACCTCGGCTACCCGACCTACTTCCTCACCGTCGCCGAGGTCACCGACCTCATCCGGGAGCGCGGGGTCCGGGTCGCCGCCCGCGGCTCGGGTGCCGGGTCGCTCGTCAACTACCTGCTCGGGATCAGCGGCGTCGACCCGATCCGCTACCACCTGCTCATGGAGCGGTTCTGCTCGCCGCTGCGTGCCGAGCTGCCCGACATCGACGTCGACGTCGAGTCGGCCCGGCGCACCGAGATCTACGAGGCGATCCTGTCCCGGTTCACCGGTGAGCGGGTGACGTGCGTGTCGATGATGGACACCTACAAGGTCCGGCACGCCATCCGCGACGTCGGCGCGGCCCTCGGTATGCCGCCCGTCGAGATCGACGAGATCGCCAAGGCGTTCCCGCACATCAGCGCCCGCGACGCCCGCAACGCGATCGCCGAGCTGCCCGAGCTGCGGATGCGCGGCCTGGACGCGCCCCGACTACAGACCCTCTTCGACCTCGTCGAGCAGCTCGACGGGCTGCCCCGCCACATCGCCCTGCATCCGTGCGGCGTCGTCCTGTCCAGCACCGGCCTGCTCGACCGCACTCCCGTCGAGGCGAGCTGGCTCGGCTTCCCGATGAGCCAGTTCGACAAGGACGACGTGGAGACCCTTGGCCTGCTCAAACTCGACGTCCTCGGGATCCGGATGCAGTCGGCCATGGCGCACGCCGTCGCCGAGGTCGAGCGGGTCGACGGCATCCACGTCGACCTCGACGACCAGACCGACGTGCGGCTCGACGACGAGGCGACCTACCGGTTGATCCGGACGAGCCACACCCTGGGCTGCTTCCAGATCGAGAGCCCCGGCCAGCGCGAGCTGATCGGCAAGTTCGGGCCGGAGCGGTTCGAGGACCTCATCATCGACATCTCACTGTTCCGGCCCGGGCCGGTCAAGTCCGACATGATCACCCCGTTCCTTCAGGCCCGGCACGGCTGGCGGCGCACCCGCTTCCTCCACCCGAGCCTGGTCCCCGCGCTCGCCGAGACCGAGGGCGTCGTCGTCTTCCACGAGCAGGTCCTGCACATCGTCGCCGAGACGACCGGGGTGTCCCTCGCCCAGGCCGACGAGGTGCGCCGCGCGATGGGATCGCCCAAGGGGCAGGAGGAGATCGAGCGCTGGTGGCGGCCCGCCGCCCGGGCCAGGGGGTATGCCGTGGCCGACGTCGACGCCATCTGGGAGGTGCTCACGTCCTTCGCCAGCTTCGGGTTCTGCAAGGCCCATGCGGCCGCGTTCGCGCTGCCGACCTACCACTCGGCGTGGCTGAAGACCCACCACCCGGCGGCCTTCCTCGCAGGCGTCCTCACCCACGACCCGGGCATGTACCCCAAGCGGCTCATCCTCGATGACGCACGCACGCTCGGCATCGCCGTCCTCCCGCTCGACGTCAACGTGTCCACCGACACCTACCGGATCGAGCGGATCCCGGTGTGGCAGGAGCACGTGCCGCTCCACCCCGACCTGCCCGACGGGTCGGCATACGGGATCCGGCTCTCGCTCGCCGACGTCCTGGGGATCAGCGAGGCCGAGGTGCAGCGGATCGTCGCCGGTCAGCCGTATGCCGATCTGGGCGACTTCTGGAGTCGGGCCCGAGTGAGCCGGCCGATCGCCGAGCGGCTTGTCATGGCCGGTGGGTTCGACGGGCTCTACGGGATGGGCTCGACCCTCACCGGGCTGGGTCGGCGCGGCCGGGTGACCCGCCGCGACGTGCTGCTCCACGTCGCCGAGCTGGACCGCTACGACCGCGCTCTCGCCGGCTCGAGCCGGCGGGCGAGGCCGCGCGCGCAGCCTCGGCTCAGCGCGGCCACCGACACCCGCAGTCTCGCCGCTGCCCAGTCCCAGGCGGCCAGAACCGTTGTGACAGCGGCGGATCAACCCGTTCAGCTCACCCTCGACCTCGGTGACCGACCCGAGCTGCGCCCCGGCGCGGGCCTGCCCGAGATGACCGGCACCGAGCGGGTCAAGGCCGAGCTGGAGGTGCTCGGTCTGGACGCCAGCGCCCACGTCATCGACTTCTACGCGCCCATGTTGCGAGCCCTGCGGGTGACCCGCAGCCGCGACCTGCTCGCTGCGCGCAGCGGCTCGGAGGTGTGGGTCGCCGGGGTCAAGGTCGCCACCCAGACCCCGCCGATCCGCTCCGGTCGCCGGGTCGTCTTTCTCACCCTCGATGACGGCAGCGGCCCGGCCGACGCGACGTTCTTCGAGGACGTCCAGGGCCCGTATGCCACGACGGTGTTCCACTCCTGGCTGCTCCTCGTCCGTGGGGTGGTCCGACGCACCGGCGCCCGCGGCATCTCGTTGCGCGCCACCGGCGCGTGGGAGCTCACTGGCCTCTGGGAAGCCTGGGGGAGAGGCGGGCTCGACGCCGTCCACGCCGCCTTCGACGAGGCCGACGCCGAGGCTCGCGAGCAGGCCCGGGCCGGGGAGGAGGCGGCCGCTGAGTCCATCGCCCGCGGGCACCGGGTCCTCGTCCACGCCTCCGGGTTCAAGCGGAACCCGTATGCCGACACCCGGCCCCCGGGGGTCGACCCCAAGGACGGGCGGGGGATGCCGAACCCCGACCTGGTTCCCTCCGAGGGATTCACGCCGCCGCGCACGTTGTGGCACTCCAGCCCCGGCAGCAGCGGACACTAGGGTGGACGCGTGCCGACCCACGCTGCCTCAGACCGCCCGCGCAGTCGGCGCGCCGGGGTCGACACCGCCCTGCGCACCGCGGCCGTGTGGGGCTCGGTCAGCGCCCTCGCCGCCCGTCGTCGCGACGAGCTGGGCCGTCCACTGCGGGTCGTCGACATCGGTGGCGGCACCGGTGGGCTCACGGTGCCCCTCGCCGAGCAGGGCCACCACGTCGTCGTCGTCGACCCCAGTCCCGACGCCCTCGCCTCGCTGCGCCGCCGCGCCGCCGAGTCCGGCGTCGCCGACCGGATCACGGCGCTCCAGGGTGACGCCGAGACTGCGGCCGACCTCGTCGCCGCCCAGACCGGGGGAGCCGACCTGGTCTG
>JBDTBX010000298.1:0-10968 GCA_039923915.1 Nostocoides sp.
CCCTCGGTCTCGAGGAACCGGATCTTGGAGATCGATACGTCAGGGAAGTCGTCGGTCAGCGAAGCCAGAACGGCCCCGATCGTCATCGTGCGGCGCCCGCCGCGGGGGGTCACCGCACGCTCCGGCGAGCACGCGGCATACGGTCAGGACCGCCCGGAGTAGAAGACCAGCCGGAACTTGCCGATCTGGACCTCGTCGCCGGTCTGCAGACGCACGTCGTCGACGATCTGACGGTTCACGTAGGTGCCGTTGAGCGAGCCGACGTCGTGGACGTGGAACGCGCCGCCCTCGCGTCGGAAGGTCGCGTGCTTGCGGGAGACGGTGACGTCGTCGAGGAAAATGTCGCTGTCGGGGTGGCGGCCGGCGATGACCTGGTCGTCGTCGAGGAGGAAACGCGCGCCGGTGTTGGGGCCGCGCAGCACGACGAGCAGGGCGGTGCCGGGCCGCAGGGCGTCGACCATCGCCTGGTCGGCCCTGGTGAGGACGTGTTCGGCCTCGACACCGGACTCGACCCGGGTGCCGTCGCCGACATTGGGCAGGTGCATGGTCGTCGACTCCGACGCCATGGGCGTGTCCTGAGGCGTCTGTTCGGCAGAGTCCTTCGGGTTCTCTTCTGGTGTGCTGTCGCTCATGCGGTGCGCGCCTTTCGTGGGTCAGGCAAAGAATGCCAGACGAGTCCGATCCGTCGGCCGGAGTCCTCGATCAGCCAAGGGTGTCACGGTACGCCGCGACGTCGAGGAGGCCGTCCACGGCCGCCGGGTTGCTGGGCCGCAACTCATACATCCAGCCCTCGCCGTAGGGGTCGGAGTTGACCAGTTCGGGAGTCGCGTCGAGGGATGCGTTGACGCCGGTCACCTCGCCGTCGAGCGGCGCGTAGAGGTCGCTCACCGACTTGGTCGACTCGACCTCACCACTGGCGTCGCCGGAGGCGACGGTGTCACCGACCTTGGGCAAGCTGACGTAGACGACGTCCCCGAGCGCCTCCTGGGCGAAGTGGGTGATGCCGATGCGCACCGTGCCGTCGTCACCGGCCCGAACCCATTCGTGCTCAGCGGTGTAGCGCAGGTCCTGGGGGTAGTCCGACTCGCTCATGGCGCTCCTTGGGTGGTGGGTCTTGGCCGACGGTGACCGGGCATCCATCCTATGAGGCGCTGGGTGTGGGTTCCGCTACCGGGCGAGCGTAACGAGGCACCCGAATCGAGTGCAACGCATCGATGGTGAGGTTCGTCGACTGGGCCACGTCGATCGTGGCGCCGACCCTGCGGACCGAATCGCTGACCCCGCCAGGAATGTCCATCGCCGAGGCCATCGTCGCTGCGTCCCCGATCGCGATGATCGCGTACGGGAGCGACAGCGGCGTGCCGTCCACCGAGATGCCGCCGTTCTCGTCATCGGTGAAGTAGGTGCCGGCGACCACCCGGATCGCGTCGTACTGGACCGCCTCGGCACCGGCATCGCGGAGCTCTTCGAGGGCGTCGAGGAGCAGCGGTGCGGTCACGCCGGCCTTGGGGTCGCGGATGGTGATGGTGATGCCGGGTCCGCGGGCCTTGACGGTCCCCCCGAGGATGCCGAGGGAGTCCAGGCGTTGCTGCGCGGCCGCCCTGGCCTCGGCCGAGCCGGCCACGCCGGTCTCGAGCTGGCTGCGCTGGGTCTGCAGGGTCTGGATCTCCGCCCCGAGCCGACTGTTGTCCCCCTGGACCTGGTCGAGGAGGCGAACGAGGTCGTCCTCGCGCAGCGAATCCAGGTTGCTGCTCTGGTTCTGGTGGACCTGGGTGGCGATCGCGAAGCCCAGGCTGAGGGCGATGATCGCCGCGAAGAAGTTGGCCTTGGTCGCGCGCGGTCGAGCCATCCGGGCAAGCAGTCGCCAGCCGCCGCCGGTCGGGGCGACGGGATCGGTCGCGATGCCGGGCACCTCCTCGGGCGGCGGCTCGGACGTGGGCTCAGGCATGGAACAGGTGTCGTCGGATCGATGCGACGTTGGAGAAGATCCGGACGCCGAGGACGACAACGACGCCGGTCGACAGCTGTGACCCGACGCCGAGCTTGTCGCCGAGGAAGACGATGAAGGCCGCGACGACGACGTTGGACAGGAAGGAGATGACGAACACCTTGTCGTTGAAGATCCCGTCCAACACGGCGCGCACCGCCCCGAACACGGCGTCGAGCGCCGCGACCACCGCGATGGGCAGATAGGGCTGCAGGCCGAGAGGGACGTCGGGCTGCAGAAAGACGCCGATGGCGATCCCGACGACCAGGCCGATGATGGGTATCACGACGAGCCCCCTCGAGGTGTGACGGACGGCGAGGTACCTGCCGGCTGCACCGGCAGCACCGGCCGCGCGTCGCTGGTGGTGAGCGCGGTCGCGCCCGGCATGGTGATCGCCTTCTGGCTCGAGGTGCTGACCTTGATTCCGAAGTTGCTCTTCAGAGCCTCCAGATAACTGCCGCCCGTGCTCTCCGCGAAGTTGGCCGGCAACGTGGCCGGGTCTCCGATGGCCGAGACCGTGTAGGGCCGGCTCAGCGGACGGAAGTTGACGAGGATCGCCTCACCGGCGAACCGGATCGCCGAGCGGGACGACAGCCGTTGCCCGTTGATCATGATCGCCTCGGCGCCGGCCTGCCACAGGGCGTTGGTGATGATCTGGATGTCACGGGACTGGACCGTTCCTCCCGGGACAGCCCCGCCGGTGCGGGGGTTGCCGTCGGCATTGGTCCCGCTTGCCCCCGGTGCGTCGTCGACGGTGATGACCAGCCCGGGGCCCTCAACGGCGAGGGCGCCGGTGGCCGCCTCGAGGGCACTGAGCCGGCCGGCCAGATCCTCGCCGTGGCGGGTCTCGGCGACCGCGATCTCGGACTGCAGGGTCCCGACCTGGACCGACCGCTTGTCAGCGCTGGTCCGCGCGGCAGTGATCTGGGAGATGAGGGTTGACCGGGCGTTGGCGATGGCCGGCCGATCCCGGTTGAGCGTGATCGCGGCCACGCTGAAGAGCAGGCCGCAAGCCAGGCCCATGATGGCCAGCCGCGGTGAGTGCAGCCCGGTCGACGCCGGCAGTCCCGCCCTTTGGCGCCGAGCGGCCTCGGCCGCGTACCCGGGGTCGAGCGGACGCTCCATCATCTCCCTGATGAGGGTCATCGACGCGTCCGGCCGGCGGTCCGTGCCGGTGCTCACCGGCGGTCACCGCCGCTGGTCCCCACCCACTGACGCAGCTGCGCGGCATACAGGATTCCGGCGACCCAGTACAGGGCCGTGCCCCACCACGCGAAGCCCCACCCGATCGGACGGGCGATGGTAGCCAGCGTCGACGTGCCGTCACCGAGCAGCAGGAACGGGAAGGCGTACAGGAGGTTGAAGGTCGCCGCCTTGCCGACGAAGTGGACCGGCAGCGCGGCCAGTCCGTGACGGCGAGCGATGAGCTGGACGACGCCCATCCAGGCCTCGCGGGCGAACAGGACGATGACGAGCCACCAGGGGATGACATCGCGGACCGCAAGTCCGATGAGGGTCGACACGATGTAGAGCCGGTCGGCGATCGGGTCGAGCAGCTGGCCCAACCGCGAGACGAGCCCGTAGCTGCGAGCGATCTTCCCGTCGAGGTAGTCGGTGATCCCGCTCGCTATGAGCAGGATCAGGGCCAGTCCGTCGTGGTGGGCGAGGATCGCCCAGAGGAAGACCGGCACGCCGACGAGCCGCAGCGACGACAGCGCATTGGGGAGGGTCAGGATCCGGTCGCTCACAACCTCCTGCTGGTCCTCCCCCGCGATCTCGGGCGCCCGGTCAGCCATGGCGGCCAGCCTATGTCGTCCGGGCTGTCACCCCGGTGACGCCCGGCGGGTCAGGCGGACCCATCCCACGTCGGACAGCTCGTGGCCCCCTAGGTTGGGACCATGGAGCCCATCCTCGGCGCGTCGCTCGACGATCTTCGCGCGACCCGAACGAGCGTGAAGTGGCGGGCCTTCGACCCCGACGTCCTGCCGGTGTGGGTCGCGGAGATGGACAGCCGACCGTGCCCCGCCGTCGTCGACGCGGTGACCGCCGCGATCGGACGGGGCGACACCGGCTACACGTGGATCGAGCCGTATGCCGAAGCCTTCAGCGCCTTTGCCCGGGACCGCTGGGGTTGGACGGTCGACCCGACCGCCCTCGAGGGGACGCCCGACGTCATGATCGGGGTGCGTGACCTGCTCGACGTCCTCACCTCACCCGGCGAGGCCGTCGTCGTGTCGCCGCCCGTCTACAACGGCTTCTACCTCTTCATCGATGCCTACCGACGCAGGGTGGTCGAGGCCCCCCTCTCCCCCGACGGCCGCCTCGACGAGGCTGCCTTGGCAACGGCGTTCGGCGCAGCGACCGCGGGAGGGGGGCGGGCTGCATACCTCCTGGCCAACCCGCACAACCCGGTGGGGACCGTTCACACGCGTGAGGAGCTGGCGATGCTGGCCGCCGTCGCCGACGCCCACGGCGTCCGGGTGATCTCCGACGAGATCCACGCCCCGCTCGTCTATCCGGGCTCGCCGTTCGTCCCGTATGCCGCGGTGCCCGGCGGGGAGGGCGGGATCACCCTGTTCTCGGCTTCCAAGGCGTTCAACCTGGCCGGGCTGAAGTGTGGCCTGGCCATGGCCGGCCCGGCAGCGGTCGCGGACCTGCGCCGGGTGCCCGAGGTGGCCCGTCACGGCGCGTCGCACGTCGGCGCCATCGCCCAGGCCGCAGCCCTGGAGCACGGGCGAGCCTGGCTGGACCAGGTGCTCACCGAGCTCGACGCCAACCGTCGCCACCTCGGTGAGCGGCTGGCGGCCGAGCTCCCCGAGGTGGGCTACCGGATGCCGGACTCGACGTATCTCGCGTGGCTGGACTTCTCCGCGACCGGCCTGGGCGACGACCCGTCGGTGCCGTTGCGGGAGCATGGCCGGGTGGCGCTGTCCCGCGGACTCGACTTCGGTCCTCCCGGACGGGCTCATGCACGCTTGAACTTCGCCACCTCGCCGGTCGTCCTCGACGAGGCGATCGACCGGATCGTGGCGACCGTCCGTGGCTGATCCGACCAACGGCGAGCCGTGGTTCCGATGGCCCGCGTCGAACTGATGCTCGTTCTCATCGTCCTCGCCGCCGCACACGCCCACGCCGAGTTCTACCCGTGGCGGGCGCTCACCCCGGCGTTCGGGGCCGATATCCTCGCCCCGACGACCGGGACAGCCTGGGTCGTGACCACGGCTCCCAGGACCGCGGCATACGGAGGTGGACCTCGTGAGCTTCTCGGTCGCCGGTGACGCCTACGGACGCTTCATGGGCCGGTTCTCCGAACCGCTCGCCCAGATCTTCGTCGACGCGGCGGGTATCCAACACGGGCAGCGAGCCGTCGACGTGGGGTGCGGCCCCGGGGCGTTGACCGCCGTCCTGGTGGAACGGCTCGGCGCCGTGTCCGTGATTGGCGTGGACCCCTCGGCTTCCTTCGTGGAGGCGGCCCGAGCACGCCTGCCCGACGTAGCCATCCTCCACGGGGCCGCCGAGTCCCTCCCGTTGCCGGGCGCGAGCGTCGACGCCGCAGTCGCCCAGCTGGTCGTCCACTTCATGGCAGATCCCGTTGCCGGGCTGCGCGAGATGGGCCGCGTGACCAAGCCGGGGGGCACCGTCGCGGCGTGCGTCTGGGACAACAGCGCCCGGGGCGGCGGCCCGCTCAACCCGTTCTGGGACGCGGTCCGATCAGTCGACCCCGTCGCTGGCGGGGAGGCGCACCGGCCGGGCTCCACGCCCGGGGACCTCGGCCGGCTGTTCGGTGAGGCAGGGCTGACACCGGACCAGGACACCTCCCTCACGGTGAGGGTGGGGTTCCCCACGTTCGAGGACTGGTTCGAGCCGTTCACGCTCGGTGTCGGTCCGGCCGGTGACTACGTCAGGAACCTCGAGCCGGAGGGTCTGGTCGCCGTCCGCGACGCCTGCCGACTGCGGCTCGGCTCGGGTCCGTTCCACCTCGAGGCCACCGCCTGGTTCGTGTCCGCTCGCGTCGCTCCCTGAGGCGGGGCCCCGATGCGCACCGAGGGTCCGCGGGCCGTCAGCCCCATGACCTCGTGGTGGTGGGTGCGCGCCCGGTCGCCAGCGGTCAGTGATGGGTCTCGGCCAGCAGGACCGCGCGGTAGTCGATCCAGCCGACCACGACGCCGTCCGCCCCCGCGACCGGGGCGGCGTCGATGCCGTTGCGGGACAGTTGCAGCACCGCGTCCTCAAGGGTGTCGTCGGGGGAGATCAACGACGGGACCTCGGTCACCAGAGCGACCGCGCCGGCATCGTGCCGGCCGTCGGCCAGGGCGTCAGACACCCCGCGGGCGGAGACGATCCCCAGGAGCTTGCCGGCCGGATCCGCGACGGGGAGCACGGCGAACTGGGTGCGCGCCAGGGCCGCCGCCACCTCGGCCAGCGTCGCCGCGCTGCTGACCGGTGTCGGCAACGCGGTCATGATGTCGCGCACCCGGCGGACCGGCGAGCCCTCGACGGTCTCGGTAGGCAGCCCCAGGTCGACGCCGCGCCGACGGAGCTTGAGGGTGTAGATCGTGTCCGGGCTGAGCCGGTGGCTGATGCCGGTGGCCAGGACGATGGCGGCCATGAGCGGCAGGATGATCGTGTACTCGCCGGTGAGTTCGAACAAGATGATGACGGCGGTGATGGGTGCCCGAGCCGCTCCGGCGAAGACCGCGCCCATGCCGATCAGGCCGAAGGCCCCGATCGGGCCGGCGATGCCGGGTAGCACCGAATGAGCCACCTCGCCGAACCCGGCACCGAGCATCGCTCCGATGAACAGGCTCGGCGCGAAGACGCCACCGGAGCCCCCGATACCGATCGTCAGGCTGGTCGCCAGCATCTTGCCCACGATCAGGACGGCGAGGAAGGCCACCGCGTACGTCCCGGCCACGGCATGACCAAGGACGGGGTATCCCACTCCGTACATCTGGGGTAGCACGAGCAGCACGACGCCAAGGAGCAGCCCACCGGCTGCCGGTCGCAGCCATTCGGGGCCGCGCCACGCCGCATCGCACAGGTCCTCGATGCCATACAGGACGCGGGTGAACAGGACCCCGACCCCGCCGGCGAGCACGCCGAGGGCGGCGAAGAGCAGGTACTCGGCCGGGTGCGCCACACCGAACGTCGGGAGCTTGAGGAAGGGCGTGTCGCCCAGGACTGCCCGGCCGATGACACTGGAGGCCACCGACGCCAGGACGACCATGCCGAAGGCCTGCGCCGTGAAGTCGGCCAGGATGAGCTCCATGGCGAAGAAGACGCCGGCAAGCGGGGCGTTGAAGGTGGCGCTGATCCCGGCAGCGGCTCCGCAGGCGACGAGTACTCGCATACGAGACTCGGGCACCCTGGCCAGCCGGCCGGCCGTCGATCCGAGGGCAGATCCGATCTGGACGATCGGACCCTCCCGGCCCACCGACCCACCGCCTCCGATGCACAGGGCCGACGCCAAGGCCTTGACCGCGGCCACCTGCGGGGCGATCCGCCCGCCGCGCCGGGACACGGCATACATGACCTCGGGGACTCCGTGCCCCCGGGCCTCCCGGGCGAAGAAGTGGACGAGCGGCCCGTAGAGCAAGCCGGCCGCGATGGGAGTGGCCACGACGAACCAACGACCGGCCCACGGTAGGTGTGGGTTCGCCGCCCCTGGTGTTGCGGCATAGTCGGCGTGGCCGGTGAAGGCCAGGGTGAAGGTCCGGATGAGCCACCGGAAGAGCACCGCGAACCCCCCGGCTCCCGCCCCCACCGACAGGGCGAGGACGAGCAGGCCCGAGCCGGAGGTCCGAAGCGCCACGGCTGCCCGCTCGACCCGTCCAGCCCTCAGCATCGACAGGAGGCGGCCCCCTGACCCTGCGCCCGCGGACGGGACTGGTTGCGGCGGCATGAGTTGCATGATGCAATACTTGCATCCTAGGACGCAACCTGAGGGAGTGCACATGGCTGCCGCTCGGCACCTGTCGGCAGCTGTCGACGCCGGCTTGGACGACTTGGTGACCGCGCTGCTCACGGGGTCCAGGGTCCTCGTCGGCGTGTCGGCCCGATCCCTGGCCGAGGTCGAGGAGACCGTCACACTGAGCCAGTTCCGCACGCTCGTCGTGCTTCGCGCGCACGACGGCACGCGGCTCAACCAACTGGCCACACGGCTCGGGGTGGGTCCCTCGACCGCGCTGCGGTCGGTCGACCGGTTGATCGCCGCGGGCCTGGTCGTGCGGGCCGAGAACCAGCGCGACCGGCGCGAGGTCGTCATCGGCCTCACCGACACCGGCATCCGACTGGTCGACGACGTGACCGAACGACGACGGGACGCCATCCGCGACATCGCCAACGTCATGTCGCCAATGCAACGGGAAACCCTGATCCGGGCGCTCATGGCCTTCAGCGCGGCAGCGGACGAGCCGATCGTCCTGGCCGACGCGGCCACCCGCCTGGGCTGGTGAGCATGCCCGACAACCGAAGCGCCGGCCCGACCAACCTCACGGCCTACCGAGACGGCTTCGTCGACGAAATGGGCCTCCATTGAGCCGGCCGCGACGCGCGATGCTGCGCGGCGGGTCGGCGATCGTCGGGATCTGCCTCACCCTGGCCGCCTGCGCGTCCGACCCGACGGCACCGGCGGCCCCCGGAAGTGAGGTGGGGACCCGGATCGACGTCCCACTCCCAGCCCGACTGGCCGCCCTGCCGCTGCGAACCAGCACCGGTGCGACCCTGACCCTGTCCTCCCTGCACGGCAAGGTCGTGGCGCTGTCCGACGCGATGACGCTGTGCCAGCAGACGTGCCCGATGGATACGGCCGCCGTCGTGCAGACCGCCCGGATGGTGGACGCTGCGGGGTCGGGCAACGGAGTCGTGTTCCTCTCCCTGACCGTCGACCCGCAGCGAGACGACCAAGCCCAGCTCGCGGCATACCGCGCGCTCTTCTCACCGCCTCCCTCGAACTGGCTGACGCTGACCGGCACCGTCGCCGAGGTCGACGCGATCTGGGACTATCTCGGGGTCTGGCGCCAGAAGGTGGCTGAGCCCAGCGGGCCGTCCCCTACGAACTGGCTGACCGGGGCGCCCCTCACCTACGACGTCCAACACTCCGATGAGGTGTTCTTCTTCGGCAGCGACGGCCATGAGCGGTTCATCCTCGAGGGGCCGCCCCACGTCACAACCGGCCAGGTGCCCAGGACCCTCCTCGGGTTCATGGACGCGGCTGGCCATTCCGGGCTCTCGGCCCCGCCTGTCACCGACTGGACCTCGGCCCAGGCACGCGACGTGATCCGGTGGCTGGGCACCCCCTCGCCGTGAGGGCGGCGATGTCAGGGCAGGCAACCGGCTGAAGCGGGATCGACCGTCGACGACCAGTCGACGGGACCCGCAGGGCTTGCTTCCGCGATGAGACGATGAAACGGTGACCGAGTGCCACCGATCGCGGATCGTCACGCCACGTCGCGGGACGACGACCTCAACGCCATCGCGGGGCATGCCAGCAGCCCGAGCCGCATCATCTGGTTCCGGGCCGTTGGTTTGCTGGAGCCGGCGTCCAGTGGCGCGATCCCTCGAGGCGGCGCCGGATGCCTGGGTTTACCGAAGGCACGCTCCGGGTATCGACGTTGGACCGAAGTCTGTTTCCACGATCCAGGAGGACGCCATGTCCGGTGCCACGTTCAAGGACCTGCAAACCACTCTGAGCGAGCAGCACGAGCACATCAAGGCTCTACTGCAGCAGGTCAAGGACGAGCACGGTGCCCAGCGGGAGGCCGCCTTCGCCCGACTACGGGGATATTTGGCCGCCCACGAGGCAGCCGAGGAGCAACGTATTCATTCAAGCGCCCCGGCCGAAGGCACTGACAAACACGTCGTCGACGAGCGGCTCGCCGAGGAGACCCAGGCAGGTCAGGCGATCACCGACCTGGAATCAATGGACGTCGACTCGGCCGAGTTCGTCGAGGCCTACGCCAAACTGGCCACCTCAGTGGTCAGGCACGCCGAGGCCGAGGAACACCAGGAACTGCCCCTGCTCCAGGGGACCGACGAACACGAGCTCGGCCGGATGCGTGAGGCCCTGCTGCGGGTCCCGGAGCTGGCCGGCCAGGACACCGACGCGTCCGCAACCTTCAAACAGCGTTTGGAGTCAGCCAAGGCGCAGTTCGCTGAACCCTCGGTCGGCTAGGGCGCACGCTACCCACTTGCCGAGCGGGACCTCTGCGTGGAGTCCGCACCTGCTGCGTCACCGGCCTCCTGCCTGCGCTCAGGACGGTGAGCGAAGCACCTTGCCGGGATTGAGCAGGTGTGTGGGGTCCAGCGCGTCCTTGACCGCGCGGTGCACCCGCAGGCCGACTGGACCGAGTTCGGCCTCCAGCCAGCTCGCTTTGAGTAGCCCAATACCGTGCTCGCCGGTGATGGTGCCACCGAGGTCAAGGCCCAACTGCATGACGGCACCGAAGGCACCCTGGGCTCGGGAGGTCATCGCGGCGTCGGCGGCGTCGAAGACCACGGATGGATGCATGTTGCCGTCGCCGGCGTGACCGGCGCAGGTCACCAGGACGTCGTGGTCTTCGCCGATCCGTGCGATGCCGCGAAGCAGGTCGGCCAGCCGGGCCCGCGGGACGCAGACGTCGTCGACCATCTCCGCCCCGAGTGCCTCGTGCGCAGGGCCCACCAGCCGCCGAGCTTGGATGAGCAACTCGCCCTCCGCGTCGTCGTCGGCCACCAAGACCTCGATGGCTCCACGCCGGGTGCAGACCCGGGCGAATTCCTCCAGGTCGGCGACGGCTTGGGCTTGGTCGTCCGACTGGACCAGCAGCAGTGCTCGCGTACCGAGGGGAAGGCCCAGGTCGCGGAAGCGCGATACCACGTCCAGTGTCGGCCCGTCCATCAGCTCCAGCATCGAGGGGCGTGCTCCTGCGCTCATGTACTCGTTGACCGCCTCGCAGGCACCCACGACGTCACTGAAGCAGGCAGCCGCCGTCCGGGAAGCG
>JBDTBX010000299.1:0-2962 GCA_039923915.1 Nostocoides sp.
CCGCCGAGCGGATCCTCGACCTCGGGCGGGCGGCCGGCCTCGTCGACGTCGTGCCCGTCGGTGGGGTCACCAAGGGCCTGGCGGGAGAGGAGCTCGCCGAGCTCGGCCTGATGGCGCGGTCGCGCGCGGGGGTCCGGGTCTTCTCCGACGACGGCCACTGCATCCAGGACCCGCGGGTCATGCGAAGGGCCCTGGAGTACCTCAAGCCGTTCGACGCCGTCATCTCCCAGCACGCGCAGGACGCCAATCTCGCTGGACCGCAGGCCTGTTGCCATGAGGGCGAACTGTCCGGCCGGCTCGGCCTGCCGGGCTGGCCCGCAGTCGCCGAGTCGAGCATCATCGCCCGTGACGCGCTGCTCGCGGAGCACACCGGCGGTCGGGTCCACGTCGCCCACGTGTCCACGGCCGAGGGCGTCGACGTCATTCGCTGGGCCAAGGCGCGCGGCATACGGATCACCGCAGAGGTGACCCCGCACCACCTCGCCCTGAACACCGAGCTCCTCGCCGGCTACGACCCCACCTTCAAGGTCAACCCGCCACTGCGGCCGACCGAGGACCGGCGGGCCCTGCTTGCCGCACTCGCCGACGGCACGATCGACGCCGTCGCCACCGACCACGCCCCGCACGCCCGGCACGACAAGGAACACGCGTTCGTCGACGCGGCGTTCGGGATGCTCGGTCTGGAGACCGCTCTGGCCGTCGTCGCGGCGGTGATGGTCGAGTCGGGGCGGCTGGACTGGGCCGGGGTGGCCGATCGGATGGCGAGTGCACCCGCGCGCATTGCCGGCCTCGCCGATCACGGCCGGCCGATCGCCGTCGGAGAGCCGGCCAACCTTGTGCTCGTCGACCCGAGCGCGCGACACACGGTGGACGCTGCTGCGTCGAAGTCGTTGTCCCGCAACAATCCTTGGCACGGCCGCTCCTTTGCGACCGCCGTCCACGCGACCATCCTGAGAGGGTCGGTGACCCACCGATGACCACCCTGCTGCCCCAGCGCGAAGCGGCGATCCTCGTCCTCGAGGACGGCCGAGTCTTCCGTGGCGAATCGCTGGGCGCCGTCGGCACGACCGTCGGCGAGGCCGTGTTCTCGACCGGGATGAGTGGCTACCAGGAGACCCTCACCGACCCGAGCTATCACCGCCAGGTCGTCGTCATGACCTCGCCGCACGTCGGCAACACGGGGTGGAACGACGAGGACGACGAGTCCTCCCGGATCTGGGTCGCCGGCTACGTGGTCCGCGACCCCGCCCTGCGGCCGTCCAGCTGGCGCGCCACCGGGACCCTCGAGGACGCCCTCACCACTCAGGGCGTTGTCGGCATCTGCAGCATCGACACCCGTGCCCTGACCCGGCACCTGCGCGAACGCGGTGCGATGCGGGTGGGGATCTTCTCCGGAGAGGCGGCCCGGATGCCGGTCGCGCTGCTGCTCGCACAGGTCACCTCCGCACCGGCGATGGCCGGCGCCGCCCTCGCCGAAGAAGTGTCGACGGCCACGGCATACGTCGTCCCGGCCGTGGGGCAGAGGCGATTCACCGTCGCTGCAGTCGACCTCGGGATCAAGGGGATGACCCCGCACCGGATGGCCGAGCGCGGGATCGAGGTGCACGTGCTGCCCGCGACGGCGACGTTCGAGCAGATCGCCGCCGTTCAGCCGGACGGCGTCTTCTTCAGCAACGGACCGGGGGATCCCGCGACGGCCGACCGTCAGGTGGCCGTTCTTCGCCAGGTGCTCGATGCCCGCCTGCCGTTCTTCGGGATCTGCTTCGGCAACCAGCTGCTCGGGCGAGCGCTGGGCTTTGGCACCTACAAGTTGACGTACGGCCACCGCGGCATCAACCAGCCGGTCATGGACCGGTCGACGGGCAAGGTCGAGGTGACCGCGCACAACCACGGCTTCGCCGTCGACGCGCCGCTCGACAAGGACAGCGACACGGCATACGGGACGGCCCGGGTGTCGCACGTCTGCCTCAACGACGATGTGGTCGAGGGTTTGGAATGCGTTGACACGCCTGCCTTCTCGGTCCAGTACCACCCGGAGGCCGCCGCCGGACCACACGACGCGGCATACCTCTTCGACCGTTTCGCCGACCTGATGGCAACCCACCCTGCGACCCCCGGAGAGCACGCCTGATGCCCCGCCGCTCCGACATCTCCTCGGTTCTCGTCATCGGCTCCGGCCCGATCGTCATCGGCCAGGCCTGCGAGTTCGACTACTCCGGGACCCAGGCCTGCCGGGTGCTGCGCGAGGAGGGCGTCCGCGTCATCCTGGTCAACTCCAACCCCGCGACGATCATGACCGACCCGGAGTTCGCCGACGCGACCTATGTCGAGCCGATCACGCCCGAGATCGTCGAGCAGATCATCGCCAAGGAACGCCCCGACGCGGTCCTCGCCACGCTCGGCGGCCAGACCGCCCTCAACTGCGCCATCGCCCTGCACGAGCGCGGGGTGCTCGAGCGCTACGACTGTCCGCTCATCGGGGCCAACGTCGAGGCGATCCAGCTCGGCGAGGACCGCCAGCTGTTCAAGGGCGTCGTCGAGCGCTGCGGAGCCGAGACGGCACAGTCGGTCATCGCCCACACGATGGAGGAGGTGCTGGCCGCCGCCGACGTCCTCGGCTACCCGATGGTCGTCCGCCCGAGCTTCACGATGGGCGGCCTCGGATCGGGCTTCGCGCACGACGAGACCGACCTGCGCCGCATCGGCGGCTCCGGCCTGCAGGCCAGCCCGACCACCGAGGTCCTCCTCGAGGAGTCGATCACCGGCTGGAAGGAGTACGAGCTGGAGGTCATGCGCGACCACGCTGACAACGTCGTGGTCGTCTGCTCGATCGAGAACCTCGACCCGATGGGCGTCCACACGGGCGACTCGATCACCGTCGCCCCCGCCCTCACCCTCACCGACCGCGAGTACCAGCGCCTCCGTGACATCAGCATCGCCGTGATCCGCGAGGTGGGCGTCG
>JBDTBX010000300.1:0-2734 GCA_039923915.1 Nostocoides sp.
GCTCGACGAGGCGGGAACCATCATCTCCGTTGCGCTGCAACACTTCCGCGACGCCCGGGGGGTCTGGTACGACACCGCCGACGACGCCGAGCAGCTGTTCACGAGGCCGCGCAGCGAGGCCGACAACGCGGAGCCGGCCGGCCAGTCGGCCATCGCCGGAGCGCTCCTCACGTATGCGGCGCTCACCGGTTCGGTCACCCATCACCGCGCCGCTGGGCAGACCCTGGACGCGTCGGCCGCTCTCGCCACACGGGAGCCGCGGTTCGGCGGCTGGACGCTGGCGGTGGCCGAGGCGGCAGCTGCCGGGCCACTTCAGGTGGCCGTCGTTGGCGACGACGAGACGGCGCGAAGCCTGGCCAGTATCGCCCGGCGACACCCGTCGCCCGGTCTCGTCACGGCATACGGAATGCCCGATCAGGCGGGGGTGCCGCTCCTCGCAGACCGACCGCTCGTGCGCGGCGGCTCGGCCGCCTACGTGTGTCGCGGCTTCGTCTGCGACCTGCCGGTGACCGACCCGGCCGGGCTCGCAGCCCGTCTCGCCGACCCTCCCGGTCCACGCTGAGTTCGGCGCTCGAAGGTCCGACCAATCCGGCGGCGCCATCTCGCCGAACCCTTCCCGGCCGTGCTCTCGGCCGACGACGGCCGGGCCACCGGCGAGAGGAGTGCAGGGATGGAGCCGGTGTACGGGGCCGTCAACCTGCTGGGCAGAGGGGTGTTGGCTGCGCTCGGGGTTCGTGTCCGGGTGGCTGGCCTGGCCAACATTCCCACCCGTGGCCCGGTAATCCTCGCGAGCACCCACGGCTCCTTCCTCGACTTCGTCGTCCTGGAGAAGGCCGCGATCGGCCGGCACCGTCACGTCCGGTTCCTCACCCGTCACGACGCCTGGGCCGGGCCGGTCGTGTCCTTTGCCATGAATCGGATGCAGCACATTCCGGTGGACCGGGATTCGCCCGCCGCAGCGGCGCTCACCGCTCGCCGGATGCTCGCTGCCGGCGAGGCGGTCGGCATCTTTCCCGAGGCCGGGATCAGCCACTCCTACACCGTCCGCGGCCTGATGCGCGGCGCCGCGGCACTCGCCCGGGAGACCGGCGCCCCCGTCGTCCCGGTCGCCATCTGGGGCGCACAACGGATCGCCAGCGTCGGCGACCCGCGGCGCAAGCCCGATCTCACCCGAGGCCGGCCCGTCGACGCCCGGTTCAGCAGGCCGCTCCACGTCGCCCCGGCCACCGACCTGACCGAGGCGACCCAAGCGCTCGGGGCGACCTTGACGGCCCTGCTGGAGGGGCTCCAGCGAATGCCCCACCACCAGCCCCGCGCCGGCGAGCCGGCGCCGTGGCACCCGGCGCACCTCGGCGGCGACGCCCCTGACGTGGACCGCGCACGGACCTTGGACGGGCTCCCCGCCGGTGCGGTGCCAGCGACGTGGGGTCCGTGGGCGCGGGTCGAGCCGGCCCTCGGGGGCGCCGACCTGAACACCTAGAGTGACGCCATGCTGGACAACGCGATGGTCGAGGCAGACCTGTCCGACTGGGCCCGTTCGGGCGAGGCATCCTGATGCCGTTGACCGTCCTGTTCGTCTGCACGGCCAACATCAGTCGCTCCCCCTACCTGGAACGGCGGTCGCGGCAACTGCTGGCCGAACTCGTTCCCGCTGACGCCGGCCTCCAGCCGGTCCGGTTCGGGAGCGCGGGAACAGCCGGCATACCCAGTCAGGAGATGGATCCACACATGGCGGCCGAACTGGCCACCCGAGGTGTCGACGGCTCGGACCACCGCAGCCGGGGACTGACCCCGGCCCTGGTCCACCGGGCCGACCTCGTGCTCACCGCCACCGTGGCGCACCGGAGCCGGATCCTCGCCGAGCAGCCGGCCGCCGTCAGCAGGACCTTCACCGTCGCGCAGTTCGCCACCAACGTCGACACCCTCGACGCTGGGCTCACCGGGGCGGCGCTACTGGCCGACCGGTCCGCCGTCCAGGTCCTGCGCCGGCCGGCCGGTGGCGACCTCGCCGACCCCTACCGCAGGGGGCCGGCTGCGGCGCACGCCTCGGCGGCGACGATCGACGCGTTGCTGCGGGTCATCATTCCCCGCCTGGTCTGACGCCGAGCCGTCAGACGTTCCGGACCAGCCGGTATCCAGGGTGGCTCGCGGCCATCCGCCGCTCGGCGTCAACGGGGTCGACCCAGGCGGCCGTGGCCCACACGTCGGCCCACACCAGGTCCGGGCCGATCACGGTGACCGAGCCCGGCCGGTCGACGGGCCTGCCGGTGCGTGGATCGACGACGTGCGCGCCCCGGGCCGAGCCGCCCGACGTGGCGACTGCTCCGCCAGTCACCTCGACGATGTCGACGACCGCCTTCGGGTCGGTCGGGTCCTGGATGCCGATCCGCCAGGTCGATGCGAACCCGGCCAGGTTGCGCCCGACCCCCACGGTCAGGTCGCCGCCAGCATTGACGCAGAACGAGATTCGGTCGACGACCTCGAGGTACGCCGCAGCCCCGGCCACGGCCCACCCCTTGGCCAGCCCCGTCGGGTCGAAGCCGGTGCTGCCGTCGGGCCCGGTGAGACGGCCGGTGAACAGTCCGCCCGTGACCCCCTCGGCCTGTACCACCAGCTCGGTCACGTCAGCCAGCCAGGGGTGGGCGTCGACGGCGGCCAGCTCTCCGCGACGCACCCGCAGCAGGTCGCTGTCGGCCCGCCACGGGCTGAGCACGGCATCGACCCGCCGCAGGTG
>JBDTBX010000301.1:0-3719 GCA_039923915.1 Nostocoides sp.
GGCCGACGCGGTACATGCCGCGGGGGGTCAGGTCTACGTCGACGGGGCCAACCTGAACGCGCTGGTCGGGGTGGCCAGGCCCGGTGCCTTCGGCGGTGACGTCTCCCACCTCAACCTGCACAAGACGTTCTGCATCCCGCACGGTGGCGGTGGGCCGGGTGTGGGACCGGTGGCCGTTCGAGCGCACCTCGCTCCACACCTGCCCAACCACCCGCTCGCTCCCGAGGCGGGTCCGGCCACCGGCGTCGGTCCCGTGTCAGGTGCTCCCTACGGGTCAGCCGGGATCCTGCCGATCTCCTGGGCCTATGTCCGGCTGATGGGTGGCGACGGGCTGTCCCGCGCCACTGAGGTAGCCATCCTGAACGCCAACTACGTTGCGGCACGGTTGCGTTCGTACTACCCGGTGCTCTACTCGGGCCGGGACGGCCTCGTGGCTCACGAGTGCATCCTGGACGTCCGTGGCTTGACCAAGGACACCGGCGTGACCGTTGACGACGTGGCCAAGCGCCTCATCGACTACGGCTTCCACTCGCCGACGATGTCGTTCCCGGTCGCCGGCACGCTCATGGTGGAGCCGACCGAGAGTGAGGATCGTCAGGAGCTGGACCGGTTCTGCGACGCGATGATCGCCATCCGCGCCGAGATCCAGCACGTGGCCGACGGCGGTGTAGCGGTGGCTGACACGGTCCTTCGGCACGCCCCGCACACGGCCGCGAGCCTGGCCGGTGAGTGGGACCACACCTACGACCGGAAGACGGCTGCCTTCCCGGTCGGGGTGCACGCCCCCGACAAGTACTGGCCGCCGGTCGCCCGGGTCGACGGCGCCTACGGGGACCGCAACCTGGTCTGCGCGTGCCCGCCACCGGAGGCTTTCGAGGACTGAGCCCGCGCCGTTCACCGGCTCCGTTCACGACGTCGCAATCGGGCAGCCGTGGACGCCGGAGGTCAGGCGACGTCCGAGCCCTCGGTGCCGATCAGGGTGACACTGCTGCCGTGCGGTGTCTTGGTCACCTTGACCTGCCGCGGGATGCGGGTGCGGAGGTCGGCCACGTGGCTCACCACACCGACGGCCCGCCCACCGTCACGCAGGGTGTCCAGGACCGCCATCACCTGCTCGAGACTCTCGTCGTCGAGGGTGCCAAAGCCCTCGTCCACAAAGAGCGTCTGCAGGTCGACCCCGCCGGCCTCCTCACGGACCGCGTCGGCGAGACCGAGGGCCAGCGCCAGCGAGGCCATGAAGGACTCGCCTCCGGACAGGGTGGAGGTGGCGCGGGGCATGCCGGTCCACAGGTCGATGACCTCCAGACCGAGCCCGCTCTTGGCGTTGCCGCTGCGATCGTCGGTGTGCCGCAACTCGAAGCGGCCCTCTCCCATGACGACCAGCCGCTCGTTGGCCAGCTCGACCACCCGCTCGAGCCGTGCGGCGAGGACGTAGGACGAGAGCGGCATCCGACGAGTGTTGGAGCCGTTGCCGGCCGTCGCGTCGGCGACCTCGGCCAACAGGTGTTGGCGAGCCGCGGCCGGAGCAAACTCAGCCACCGCCACGGTCAGGTCGGCGATGAGGCGCCGGCCGGTGTCGAGGGCAGTTCGCGTCTCGGTATGACGCCGTAGGGCCTGACGGGCCGCCTCGCGGCTCTCGCCGGCCCCGGCCTGGGCCGCGGCCACGTCGGGGGCTGGCGCAGCCAGCGCCGCCACGATGTCGACATCGGCGAGGATCGCCTCGACACGCACCACGGCGTCGTCGTGCTGACGGATCTCATCGACGAGGGCACCGAGCCGGACCCGGTCCACGAGGGCGGCTGCCCCCGTGGCGGAATCTGCGAAACCAGCAGCGGCCAGCTCGCGGGCCAGCGACTTCTCGACGGTGGCCCGGTCCGCGGACCGCTGCTCGAGTGCCTCAAGCGCGTCGACCGCACGACCGAGGAGATGCGCCACGCTGCGGTGACGCGTGACGAGGCCGGCCGTCAGGGAGTCCAACTCGGGGGAGAAGCCAGCCGCGGGTGAACCTGGCTCGCTCGACGCCGGGACCGCGGTCCAGGCCCTGGGCGAGACGTCGTCACGGGCGTCGGCGGCGCACGGACAGCCCCCGGTGTGCGCCCGCGCAGACGCGAGCAACACGTCAATGGCGTCCGACACCTGCTGACCCAGCTCGGCCAGGGCGGCACCTGCCGACGTCACCCGTGCGGCCATCTCGTCGTGAGCCGTGCGGGCGGCCGCGAGGGCCGTCCTCGTCGTCACGATCTCGGACTCGAGGGCCTCGGCGTCTCGATCGGCCCGGGTTGCGATGGCCACCCGCTCGGTCGCTTGCGCCATGGCCGAGGTCAGGACCGTCAGGTCGCGCGCGTCGTCGCCGAGGGCCGCGAGTCGCTCGGCCTGGGCCCCCTCAAGCGTCGCCAGGGCAGCCGCCCGGCTCGAGCGGACGACCAAGAGGTCCTGGCTGACCCGCTCGGCCTCGGTGACGTCGTCCGCCGTGACCGTATGCCGGCCGGTCGCCGGCCGTGGGTGCTCGGGCGAGCCGCACACGGCGCACGGCTGGCCATCGGACAGTTGCCCGGCCAACTCGGCGGCCATGCCGTCCAGCCGAGCCGTACGCAAGGTGATGACCGCATCCTTGGCGCTCTGGTCGGCGTCGACCGCAGTGCGGAGGGCGTCACCAGCGGCGCTGATGGCGTGGGCACCCTTGCGGATGGCCACCCGCAGGGCGTGCAGGCGGGTCAGCTCGGCCTGGGCCGCCACCTCGGCCGTCAGCCCCGACCCGAGAGCCAGTGCCGCCTGACGACGCTCTGCGAGCGTGGTCAGGGCGGCATCGGCCTCGTCGGCGCCGACCGCGAGGGGGGCAAGCTGTGACCCGGCCGCCTCGCCCAGCTCACGTTGTGCCGTGCGCCGCCGCTCAAGGCGAAGGAGGTCGTCACGGGCTCTGTCGACCGCGGCGACGTGGCTGTCCTGGGCCGCGAGCCGGGCGTGCAGCAGACGGAGATCGGCGGCGCCCGGATGGCGGTCGTCCGCCGGAGCGACGTCAGCTACGGACCGGGCGAGCGCGGATCCAGGCCGAGCAGGCGCGAGCCCGACCCGCCCCAACTCCCCGAGGAGCAGGTCGGCAGCCGTGGCGGCCCTGCGCTGGTCGGCTGCGGCCCGAGCAGCGGTCTCCAGGTGGCCACGAAGGGGCGCCGCCCGCTCGGCGTCGGTCACGACGAGCCGCACCGGTGCCAGCCGGGACTCGGCATCTGCCAGAGCGGCCCGCTCGACCCGGGCTCGCTGGCCCTTGGCCCTCGTTGCGGCGAGCAGGCGGGCTGCTTCGAGCGTCTGGGCCGCCACGGTGGCCAGACCGTCGGCTGCGTCGTGCTCGGCCAGGGCAGCGATGACGGCGGAGTCCAGTCGCTCTTCAACCACCGGGAGGTGCTCGGTCAGCGCCGCGGGGTCGAGCGCCGACCCGGCCAGGGTGGAGAGCCTTCCCGGCAGATCCGAGGGGGATGACGCCGGCGATGGCGATGCCGGAACTGCCGCTACCACCTCGGTCAGGCTGGCGGTGAGCCGGCCGATGTGGGCGCGACGGTCGGCCAGCCCAGCGGCGCCTTCGCGCCGGCGGTCCGCAAGCCAGGCCTCGACTCCGCCGTAGGTCGAAACGTCGAAGAGTCGGTCGAGCACCTTGCGCCGGTCCTCGGCGCTGGAGCGCAGGAACGCCGCGAAGTCACCCTGAGGGAGGAGGACGACCCGCTCGA
>JBDTBX010000302.1:0-3138 GCA_039923915.1 Nostocoides sp.
CTCCGACGAACCACTGACATCGGGGTCGGGCCAGCTTGGTGCGAGTGTCGGCTGTGCGGCATACAGTCTGCGGATGAGTCCCGTTCTCGAGCCCCTGATCCTGCCCGGCGCCGCACCGTGGATCGACTGGGTGGCCACCCGCGGGGACGCCTCGCTGGCGGCTGCCCGTCACCTCGTGGAGGCGCTCAAGGCCACACCCCCGGACACCGCGTTGGAGACGCTGCACCGGTGGAACGAGGCGCAGGTCGCCCTGTCGAACGCGACCGCGGCCGGCTCGCTCCTCGCCGAGGTCCACCCGGACGACGAGGTCCGGACCAGGGCCGAGGCGGTCGTCCAGGATGCCCAGAAGTTCGACACCGACATCGGTCTGGACACCGATCTGTATGCCGTGTTCGCCGCCCTCGACCCGGCCGGCCTGGACGCCGAGGCCGCCCGGTTGCTCGACCGGACAGTGCGAGACTTCAGGAGGGCGGGTGTCGACCGAGACGAAGCCACCCGCGACCGGCTGCGCGAGCTGAGCGAGCGCGCGGTGCTGCTCAGCCAGGACTTCAGCAAGAACATCCGTGAAGACGTCCGTTCCATCGCGCTCGCGCCCGAACGGCTGGCCGGACTGCCGCAGGACTGGGTGGAGGCGCATCCCGCCGGGGCCGACGGGCTGGTGACCGTCACGACGGACTACCCCGACGTCGTCCCGTTCCTCAGCTTCGCCGCGGACGCTGCGGCCCGGCGCGACCTGGTGACCGAGTTCCTCAACGTCGCGTGGCCCGCCAACGACGCCGTGCTCCAGAAGATTCTCGCGAACCGTCGGGAGCAGGCCGGACTGCTCGGCTACGACTCGTGGGCCGACTTCGACGCAGAGGTCAAGATGATCGGATCCGGTCCTGCCATCAAGGAGTTCGTCGACCAAATCACCGACCTGTCGATCAAGAGCGCGACCCGCGACAAGTCGGTCCTGCTCGAACGGCTTCGTGTGGACCGGCCCGGAGCCGATGACATCGACCGCGCCGACGCCTCCTATTACGCCGAGCTGGTCCGCAAGGAGCAGCTCGGCGTCGATGCGCAGGACGTCCGCCGCCACTTCCCGTTCGAGCAGGTTCGTCAAGGACTGCTCGACGTCACGGCCCGGCTCTTCGGTCTGACGTGGACGCACGTGGCCGGTGCCGGGACCTGGCACGAGGACGTGGCGACCTACGACGTGGAGTTCGGTGGCGCGCGGATCGGCCGGATTCACCTCGACCTGCACCCGCGCGACGGCAAGTACAAGCACGCTGCCCAGTTCGACCTCGTGCCTGGGGTCGAGGACGTCCAGCTTCCCGAGGGCGTCCTCGTCTGCAACCTCAACCGCGGCCTCATGGAGCACGACGAGGTGGTCACCCTGTTCCACGAGTTCGGCCACCTCGTCCACCACATCCTTGCCGGGCACACCCCGTGGGTGCGCTTCTCGGGGGTGGCGACGGAATGGGACTTCGTGGAGGCGCCGAGCCAGATGCTCGAGGAATGGGCCTGGGACCCCACCGTTCTGGCCACCTTTGCGTGCAACGACGCAGGGGAGACGATCCCGGCCGAGCTGGTCCGGCGGATGAAGGCGGCCGACGACTTCGGCAAGGGCTACCAGGCGCGGACCCAGATGTTCTACGCCGCCGTCTCCTACGACCTGCACGTCCACCAGACGGCAGACCTGACGGCCCGCACGGTCGACCTGATGAACCACTACTCGATCTTCCCCTATGTCGCCGGGACCCACTTCCAGTGCAGCTTCGGACACCTCGACGGCTACTCCTCGGCCTACTACACCTACATGTGGTCGCTCGTCATCGCCAAGGACCTGTTCTCGGCGTTCAGGTCCGAGGACCTCTTCGACCCTGAGATCGCGGGCGCCTATCGCGACAAGGTGCTGGCGCGTGGAGGCTCGCGCGACGCGGCTGATCTGGTCGCCGACTTCCTCGGTCGGCCCTACACGTTCGACGCGTATGCCGCGTGGCTGGCCCGTTGACCTACAGCCAGTCGTACTCGCTGCTCGTTGCTCCGCCGGACAGGGCGGCGTAGCCGGGGCCGCGGTCGAAGAAGGCCTCGGATCCTGTGCGCGCAGAGCGCATCTCGTCGCGACGAGCCTCGCTGGCCGTCTCGTCGATGACCGGTTCGTCCTTCGTGCCGGTCGCCACGACTCCGTATGCCGCCCGCGCGCCGTCGAACGAGACTTTGCCCCAACGCAGGTCACGTTCCACCTCGGCATACGGACGTTCCAGCGGGTCGCCCCAACCGCCGCCACCGGTCGTGCGGATCCGGATGACCTGGCCGGCCTCGACCACCTCGGCGTCAGCGAGGGCGTCGACGATGTGCTCGGTCGGCCCGCCGAGGTCGATGGTGACCTGGAACGGCATACCGGCTTTGCCACCCTTGAGGCCCCAGCAGGCGAGGATCGAGCGGTCGGCGATGGACATGAAGTGGGCGTCCTTGAGCATCCGGATCTGCTTCTCGTAGCCGAGACCGCCGCGGTAGCGACCGGCGCCGCCGGAGTCGACCGCGAGGCCCAGCCGCTCGACGATGAACGGGAACCGGCTCTCGGTGAACTCGGTCGGCAGGTTCCGGCTGTCCGGGACGACGTGGGTGGTGTCGTCGCCGTCGGCGTAGTAGCGCCCACCGGAGCCACCGCCGAGGACCTCGCGCATGAGGTAGTCGTTGTCGTCGCGGTCCTTGCCGTAGACGCCGGTGTAGCGGATCGTCTCCTGGTCGGCGGGCATCTGGCCGTCGACAGCCTTGGCGACCACGCCGGCGAGGACGCCGAGGAGTCTCAGGATGACGAACGTGCGTGCGTTGGTTGGTGCCGGGTAGATCGGCGTGAGCAGGGTGCCCTTCTCGGGGAACCGCATCTCGATGAGCGGCACGACCCCCTCGTTGACGTCGAGCTCGGCCATCCGCTCGGGGGTGTCGGCGAGGTTGCGCAGGATCGGGGCCAGCCACTTCTTGAGGAAGTTTCCGCCGACGTAGTCGCCGCAGTGGTTGATCGGTCCCTTGGCCTGGGGCGCCGTGCCCGTGAAGTCGATGATGATCCGCGGTCCGCCGTCGCCGGGGCCAGGACCGCCAGTCTCCTCCTTGATCAGGGTGATCCGCTGGGTGTGCAGCTGCGGCTCGTCGACG
>JBDTBX010000303.1:0-3249 GCA_039923915.1 Nostocoides sp.
ATCCGCGGCTCCGACGACATCCTGCGCGCCAAGTCCGACCCGATGGCCCGCCGCACCGAGATCCCCCCGGCCACGGCCTCGGTCGTCGACCACTCGACCCACGAGTGGGGCGACGACGCGTGGATGACGGCGCGTAGGGAGACTAATCCGCACGGTCGCCCGATGAGCACCTACGAGGTGCACCTGGGCTCGTGGCGCCAAGGCATGTCCTACCGTGACCTCGCCGAGCACCTCGTCAACTATGTGGCCGACCTCGGGTTCACCCACGTCGAGCTGCTGCCCGTGATGGAGCACCCGTACGGCCCGTCGTGGGGCTACCAGGTCACCGGCTACTACGCGCCCACGTCGCGTTTCGGCACCCCCGACGACTTCAAGTACCTCGTCGACGCGCTGCACCAGGCCGGCATCGGGGTCATCCTCGACTGGGTCCCGGCCCACTTCCCCAAGGACGCCTGGGCCCTCGCCCGGTTCGACGGGTTGCCCCTCTACGAGCACCCGGACCCGCGGCGCGGTGACCAGCCCGACTGGGGTACCCACATCTTCGACTTCGGCCGGATCCAGGTGCGCAACTTCCTCGTCGCCAACGCCACCTACTGGCTGGAGGAGTTCCACATCGACGGCCTGCGGGTCGACGCCGTCGCCTCGATGCTCTACCTCGACTACTCGCGCAAGGCCGGCGAGTGGCTCCCCAACGTCCACGGCGGCCGGGAGAACCTGGAGGCGATCGGACTGCTCCAGGAAGCCAACGCCACGGCCTACAAGCGCAGCCCCGGGATCGTCACCATCGCCGAGGAGTCCACGTCGTGGCCGGGCGTCACCAAGGAGACGAGCAGCGGCGGCCTCGGCTTCGGTCTGAAGTGGAACATGGGCTGGATGAACGACTCGCTGCGCTACCTGCAGGAGGACCCGGTCAACCGGCAGTACCACCACAACCTGCTGACCTTCTCCCTCATGTACGCCTACAGCGAGAACTACCTGTTGCCGATCAGCCACGACGAGGTGGTCCACGGCAAGCGGTCGCTGCTCAACAAGATCCCGGGATCGCGGTTCGACCAGCTGGCGACGCTGCGCACCTACCTCGCCTACATGTGGAGCCACCCCGGCAAGCAGCTGCTGTTCATGGGCCAGGAGTTCGCCCAGCCCGGCGAGTGGGCCGACGGGCGCTCGCTCGACTGGTGGTTGCTCGACCACGCCGCGCACTACCGGGTCCACAACCTGGTCAAGGAGCTCAACCGGATCTACACGAGCCACGACGCCATGTGGGCCCTGGACTCCTCGCCGAGCGGCTTCGAATGGCTCGACGCCAACGACAACGCCGGGAACACGTTCTCCTACCTACGTTTTGGCGACGCCGACCACAGCAGCGGCTCGGCAGTCGCCGTTGCCGCGAACTTCAGCGGCGCCGCCAAGGAGGGCCTGCGGCTCGGCGTCCCGCGCGGCGGTCGGTGGCAGGTCGTCATGGACACGAGCGGCTACGACGAGCACGGCACCCCCAGCCAAGCCGGCCTCGTCTTGGAGGCAGTCGAGGGGGCGTGGCAGGGTCAGCCCTTCTCCGTCCAGGTCCGCGTCGCCCGCCTGTCGGCCGTCTACCTCGCGCCCGCCGACGACGCCTGACCCCAACCGCCCCGCTGAGTCCTGCGGATCCCGTATGCCGGCCCTCGGGCATCGGCTGCAACCGATCCGCACCGGTGCAAGGATGCTGAGCATGAACTCGCCGCGTGCAGGTCAGCTCGCCCAGCCCGCCGACCTGGTCGACGTCCCCCATCTGGTGACGGCCTACTACACCGGCAAACCCGACCCCGACAACATCGACCAGCAGGTCGTGTTCGGGACCTCGGGTCACCGCGGCTCGAGCCTCAACACGGCCTTCAACGAGGAGCACATCCTCGCGACGACCCAGGCGATCTGCGACTACCGCAAGGAGAAGGGCTTCGACGGGCCCCTCTTCCTCGGGCGCGACACCCATGGTCTGTCCGAGCCGGCCTGGGCCTCGGCACTGGAGGTGCTCGCCGCCAACGACGTGACGATCCTCCACGACGCGGCTGACCGCTACACGCCGACCCCGGCCGTCTCGCACGCGATCCTGGTCGCCAACCGCGGCAAGATCGGCGGCGTCGACGATCTGCCGGCCGGCAAGGGGTTGGCCGACGGCATCGTCGTCACGCCCTCGCACAACCCGCCCTACGACGGCGGCTTCAAGTACAACCCGCCCCATGGTGGACCGGCCGACAGCGATGCCACGAAGGCGATCGCCGCCGCCGCCAACGCCTACATCAAGACCGGCCTCCTGGGCGTCAAGCGGATCCCGTTCGCGCGCGCCCGAGCCGGCGCCACGGCATACGACTTCCTCGGAACCTACGTCGACGACCTGCCCAATGTCGTTGATCTGCAAGCGATCAAGGACGCAGGCATCCACATCGGCGCCGATCCGCTCGGCGGCGCTGCCGTCGACTACTGGGGCGCGGTCGCCGAGCGGCACGGGATCGACCTCACCGTCGTCAACCCGCTCGTCGACCCGACCTGGCGGTTCATGACCCTCGACTGGGACGGCAAGATCCGGATGGACTGCTCGAGCCCGTATGCCATGGCGAGCCTGATCGACCAGCGCGACACGTACCAGATCGCTACCGGCAACGACGCCGACTCCGACCGGCACGGCATCGTCACGCCTGACGGTCTGATGAACCCCAACCACTACCTCTCGGTCGCCATCGCCTACCTCTACGGCGGCGCCCGACCCGGCTGGCAGGCCGACGGATTCATCGGCAAGACCCTCGTGAGCAGCTCGATGATCGACCGGGTCGCGACCGACCTGGGCCGCACCCTCGTCGAGGTGCCGGTGGGCTTCAAGTGGTTCGTGCCCGGGCTGCTGGACGGCTCCGGCCCGTTCGGCGGCGAAGAGTCGGCCGGCGCCTCGTTCCTGCGCTTCGACGGCTCGGTGTGGACCACCGACAAGGACGGGATCATCCTTGCGCTGCTCGCGTCCGAGATCCTGGCCAAGACCGGCACGAGCCCGAGCCAGCTGTATGCCGCCCTCGTCGCGGCCCATGGCAACCCGGCATACGCGCGGATCGACGAGCCCGCCAACCGTGCGCAGAAGGCCAAGCTCGCCGCCCTCTCCCCCGACGACGTCAGCGCGGACTCCCTTGCGGGCGAAGCGATCACGGCAAAGTTGACCACGGCTCCCGGCAACGGCGCGGCCATCGGCGGGCTCAAGGTGGTGACCGAGAACGCCTGGTTCGCGGCCCG
>JBDTBX010000304.1:0-3136 GCA_039923915.1 Nostocoides sp.
TGCGTCGCCTTCGAGGGGCGGATCCTCGTCATCGGCTTCGCCGGCGGCACCATCCAGACGCCGGGACTCAACCACGCGCTCATCAAGAACTACTCGATCCTCGGCCTGCACTGGGGCCTGTATGCCGTGAAGAACCCGGCGCTCATCGGCCAGTGCCACGCCGAACTGACCCGGATGGCTGCTGACGGCAAGGTCAAGCCGCTGGTGAGCGAACGGCTCGGGCTGGACGCCGTCGCGGACGGGGTGCAACGGCTCGCCGATTGCAAGACGGTCGGCCGGCTCGTCTTCCTACCCTGAGCCGTTCATCGGGTGTTCAGTGGATGCGGGCTTCGGGCGCCGTGGCCGGCAGCTGCCGCGCACTCGACTCAGATCGGGCAGCCGTCGGGGTCGCAGGCGCCGGTCTCGTCGCCGACACCGGCCGCGCTGCCGTAGTCAAGCGATGGGCGGCGGCGACCTGGGTGACGTGAGCGAACATCTCGCGCACCCGGTCTCTGGGCATGCCCTTGCGGGTCGTGAGGTAGTCCAGCTCGCTGCCGCCGTAGTGCGAGGTGTTCCCGACCGTTGTCGAAGTCACAGTCATCCTGGAGCTCGGTGACACACAGGCCGATGAAGGCGCCGAGCGCGACCAGTTCGCCGGGGCTTCGTGGTGAGAAGTCGGTGAGGACCTGGGAACGGACGAGGTAGGCCGCCCACTTGCCCCGCGAGATGGCAACATTGAGCCGGTTTCGGGAGAGCAGGAAGCCCAGACCGCGGGAGACGTCGGCAGCGGCTGACGCAGCCATCGACACGATGATGACGGCAGCCTCCTGACCCTGGAACTTGTCGACGCTGGCGACCGCGACGTCGCCGTGGCCGGCCGACTCCAGCGCCTCGCGGATGCGTGCGACCTGGGCGTTGTAGGGCGTGACGACCCGAATGTCGGCGGCCGTCAGGGCTCGAGGCGCCGGCGCCGTGCCGGAGGTCGACGCATTCTCGTCGGGGTCGAGCCAGGGACGGCCGATGAGGGTCGCAACGAGCCGCGTCACAGCCCGCGCCTCCTCGATCGACTCGGTCGTGTTGCCGCGATGCTCGACCATGACGACGTGGACGCCGGGCTCGATCCCGTCGAGCGACCGGGCCGTGGTGCGCGCCTCCTTGGACCGCAAGGCACCGGCATACGACAGGGTCGAAACCTTGGCGGTGAGCGCGGGGTGCATGCGCCAGGTCGTCTCGAGGAAGTAGCCGAGGCGCGCCGGCATGATCGACTCCGCGCCGAGCAGCCAGCCGAGCGCCGACCCGCCGACCGGTTCGGGGTGGGTGCCCTGGCTGACCTGGGGGAGCTGCTGGGGGTCGCCGAGCAGCAGCAGGCGGGTGCCGGCAGTCGAGCAGGCGATGGTCGGGGCGAGAGAGTACTGGCCGGCCTCGTCGACGACGACGAGGTCGAGCTGTCCCCGACCGATCCGCCTGGTGTTGGTGAGGTCCCAGGCAGTGCCACCGATGACGTAGCCGGTCCCGGCGTTGGCCGCCGTGTAGGCCGCGAGATCGTCCTTGCCGATCTCGGTCCAGACCCGTTCGCAGTCGGCCTCCTTGGGGCACTTGGCGACGAGCCCCGGGTCGAGTCCCGCGCGGACGACGGCGGACAGGACGTTCTCGACGGCAGCGTGCGACTGGGCGACGACGCCGATCTTCCAGCCGTGGTCCCGGACCAGCCGGGTGATGACCTGGGCCGCCACGTGGGTCTTGCCGGTGCCGGGCGGACCCTGGACGCCGAGATAGGAGCGGTCCAGGTCGAGCACCGCAGCCGTGATGGCATCGGCGAACCGGTCATCATCGTGGCCCGACACGACGGGCAACGACCCCGACAGCGTGCGGGGTGGCAGTCGCCGAAGGAGGTCCAGACCGGGCTGCGGGAACAACGCACCATCAGTCGAGACAACGGTCGCGCCCAGCTCGTCAAGCGCTTCGTCGATGCTCTTGGTCATGGGTGGCGGCGTGGGGGTGAGGGCGAGCGGCACACAGTCGTGCTGCGCGACGCCCTTGGGCAGGGTCTCCTCCACGACGAGAAACGCGCCGGTCTGGTCCGAGCCACGCTCAAGGATTGACACGTCGCCGGACTTGGCTCGAAGGTGCCCGGGCAGGGGCTCCATCCCCTCGGGAAGGGGACGGTCGTAGACGGCGTGCAGTCGACCGCCCTCGGACGCGGCCGACCCGCCGCCGAACCGGCCATCGAGACGCAGCAGCCGGCGCAAGGACCGCTGGTTGCCCTCCTTACCCCACGGCTGCACCACGGACCCGGACTCGACGTGGAACACGTCGGCACCGCGCACCCACTCATCGACCGGGTTGCGCAGCCGGTCGAAGTGGCCCCACCAGTACGGCTTGTGCTCTCGCCGGTTGTACTGCACGGTCGCAGCGAGCATGGCCAGCGCTTGTTGGTCGGCTGTGCGCGCCACGCCGGTGCCCACAGGAACGAACGCCCGCAGCTCGGCCTCGAGCGCGTTGGGTTCCTCGGGCTCCTCCGCCGACGGCGCCGCCCCACCGATCTGGACACCGGCCTCCGCGGCACGCGCGAGCAGCCAGTCGCGCAGCCGCAGCGTCGAGAGGCAGTCGTACTCGTTGTAGACGCGGATCTGCTCGATCAGCCGGGTGGCCGCCTCGGACCGCTCCTCGATGACCGCCTGCGTGTACTCGTGGTAGACGACGATCGAGTCGCCGGCCGTCGTCACGCCCTCGTCGTCGCGGTGGTGCTCGCCCATGTAGAGCGGCTCGAGCTTCTTGAGGCTGTAGGAGCGCTGCGACACCCGGATCGCTCCGCGCACCACGGCATACAGGTCGACGAAGACTCCCGCGCGGAGCAGGTTGTCGACGTCGGCCTCACCCACGCCGTGCCGAACAGCCAAGCGCAACAACGCTGTTCGCTCGTAGGCTGCGTAGTGGTAGATGTGCAGGTCGGGCCACCGCCGCCGTCGCTCGGCGACGTAGGCGAGGAAGTCGAGCAGCCCCTGCTTCTCCTGCGCGCGGTCGTGCGCCCAGAACGTCCGGAACACGGGGTCGGCCCCGTCGACGGGCGCCTCGATGACGCCGAAGAGGTATTCCAGACCCCAGTCGGGCGACCCCGGCTCGGACCACATCGGATCGCCCTCGAAGTCGAAGAAGA
>JBDTBX010000305.1:0-4880 GCA_039923915.1 Nostocoides sp.
ACAGCGGCCACCTGCTGATGATCGCCCACTTCCTGCTCAGCGGCTACCTCTTCGCGTGGGTGCTCATCGGGATCGACCCCGGGCCGAAGAAGTGGTCGCCGCTCATGCTGCTCGTCATCCTCTTCGCGACCGTGTCGTTCCACGCCTTCTTCGGCGTCATCCTCACCGGTAGCCAGACCCTGCTCGCGCCCAACTTCTTCCAGGCCCTGCAGCTGCCGTGGCTCACCAGCCCGATCAAGGACCAGGTCACGGCGGGTGAAATCGCCTGGGGGGTGGGCGAACTGCCGACGCTCATCCTCGCGCTGCTGGTCGCCCGGGCATGGTTCAGGTCCGACGGTGCCGAGGCGGCGCGTCGCGACCGCAAGGCCGACCGCGACGGTGACGCCGACCTGGTGGCCTACAACGCCATGCTCACCCGGCGGCGAGAGTCGTTCGCGGACCTCGACCGACGGGAGGACAGCTGATGCGCGTTGCGCTCATCCAGGTCGCCTACGGCGACGCCGAACCCGTTGAGGACCGGATCGACCGGGTGGCCGGCCTGGTTCGGGCCCAGGTCGGCGCCGACCTCGTCGTCCTTCCGGAGCTGTGGGCGCCGGGTGGGTTCGCCTACCGGGCGTGGGAGGACCGGGCCGAATCCCTCGACGGCCCAACGGCATCGGCGATGTCGGCTGCCGCGCAGGATGCGGGGGTCCTGCTCCACGCCGGGTCGATCGTCGAACGCCTCGCTTCTCCTGGACCGAGCGGTCAGTGGCTGTCCAACACCTCCCTCGTCTTCGGACCCGACGGCGCGCGCGTGGCGCTCTATCGCAAGATCCACCGCTTCGGTTTCGCCGCGGGAGAGCCCGCCCTGATGGCCGCCGGAGAGGATCCGTTGGTGGTCGTCGACGTGGCGGGCGGCCGGCTCGGGCTCACGACGTGCTACGACCTGCGCTTCCCCGAGCTGTACCGAGCCCAGTTGGACGCCGGCGCAACGGTGTTCGTCATCCCCGCAGCCTGGCCGATGGTCAGGGTCGGGCACTGGACGTTGCTCGGCCGGGCCCGGGCCGTCGAGAACCAGTGCTGGGTGCTGGCCTGCAACACGGCGGGCACCCATGCCGCACACGAGATGGGCGGCCACTCCCAGATCGTCGACCCGACAGGGGTCGTCGTCGCCGAGGCGGGCGTCGACGAAGAGGTCCTCGTCGCCGATGTCGACCTCGACCGCGTCAGGTCGTGGCGCACGGACTTCCCGGTCGACGCCGACCGCCGTATCAACCCGCCGCCCCGCACACGACCGCAGGACGAGGGCCGGCTCGTCGCCCGGCGTGCCGCCCTGGCGAGGGCGCTCGGGTCGCTCACGCGGGAGGAGCTTGCCGACGACGAGACCGTCGCGGCCATCTCGACCGCCCCCGGATTCACGCCCGGCTCTGGTCACGTCGAGGCGACCGATGCGCTGGCCGCGTCGCGAGTCCGCCGGCGAGCCGACCTGGCCCGTCTCCTTCCCCTCGCTCCACCGGCCGTGCGGGGGGAGCCGGGCGCCCTCGCGGACTGGTTGACCGGCATACGGGAGGATCTCGTTCATCCGATGACCGGTGAGTCGTTGACCCTGCTCGACTGGGTCAACCGGGGCGGCCGGCTCGATGCCGCCCTCGCGGTCCTCCGCTGAAGTCGCCAGCCCGTATCCGCTGGTCAGAGCCGTGGACCGGCTAGTCTCGGATCATCAGCACACCGCAACACCTCGTCTAAGGAGCAGCACATGTACATCGGGCTCGGGATCTTCCTGCTCGTCATCGGCGCGATCATGTCGTTCGCCATCAAGGCGAGCATCAGTGGAGTCGACCTCACGGCCGTCGGCTACATCTGCATGGTGGCCGGCGCGCTCGCCATCATCTTGTCCCTCGTCATGCGTGGCGGCGGCGGCTTCAGCTCGCGCCGCGTCACCCAGACCGATCCCTCGACCGGGACGCAGGTCGACGAGACCCAGGTGAACCGCGACGGCCTCTGAGCCCACCTACCCTGGTGCCCCGGGACCCAGAGGGTCGCGGGGCACCGCCCTGTCTGGGCCGTGTCTGGGCCGAGGTCCCCGATGACGGCGACGGGCGGCCATCGGGAAGGGCCCGAAGGGTGAGTGTTCCTCAGTGGCCCTGCGCCTGCAGCAGCAGCGAGCGCAGGTCCATTGGCAGTCCGGATCCGGCGCGGGCGGCCTGCGATCGGGCGCTGGCGGCGGCTGCCGGGTCCGGAGCGGGCACCGGTGGGCACTTCACGTCGGAGACGTTGCCGTGTTGTCGGGCATCGAGCGCGCCGGTCAGGAGGTAGTCGGCGATCCGGTCGTCGGTGCAGCTGACCCCGGAGAGGGAGCCCGCATGCGTGGAGCCGCCGACACCCTCGATGAGGATCGAGCGAGGGAACAGCTTGCGCACCTCCAGCGAACCGCTGAACGGCGTTGCCGCGTCGTAGGTCTCGTCGATGAGCAGAATGGGCGGGGCCGTCTTCCCGGTGACCGTGACCGGTCGCCGGGACGCCTTGCCGGCCCAGGTCAGGCAGGGCGCGTTGAACCAGGTGTTGGCCCACGTCTCGAACGGGGCGATCTTGTTGATCCGGGTGGCGTCCGCCTTCCACTTCGCCCAACTCAGCGGCCACTGGGTGTCCGTGCACTCGGTTCCGAGGTACACGGCGAAGCCGTTGTCCGATCCTGGACCCGCGCCGTTGGCTCCGTCGTAGAGCGTCGTGACCGGCCCGTAGTCGCCGGCGACGGCCGCCTGGAAGCCACTGGCGAGTTCCTCCCAGTTGTAGACGTAGTAGCCGGCTTGCAGAAAGGCGTCGGTCCACTCGTCGGGCCCGATCTTGCCCGCGAAGGGATGCACGACGGCTTGGCTCCGCATGGCGAACCACAGTTTGGAGACCGTGGCCTCGGTTGTGCCCAGGTGGTAGGTGCCGTCGTTGGCGGCGACCCAGCGGAACCAGATCGACATCGTCGTCTCGAAGGCGACATCTTGGTCCAGGTTGCTCTGGTACCACACCTTGCGCGGATCGACGTTGCTGTCCAGGATCATCCGCCGGACACGGTCGGGGTGCAGGGTGGCGTAGACCTGACCGAGGTAGGTTCCGTAGGAGAAGCCGTAGAAGTTGATCTGGCTGGCCTTGAACGCCTTGCGAATGCTCTCCATATCGGCGACGTTGTCGGTCGTCTTCAGGTGGTTGAGCAGGGCCTGGCCGCCCGCGGCGAGGCAGGCCTGTGAGTAGCCGGCCGACCTACGCAGCCAGAACTTCTCGATCTGCACGTTGGTCGGGTTGTAGTTCGGGCGGTTGTACGGGAAGTAGTTGCCGTCGCACGACAGGCTGGGCTGACTGCTCCCCACCCCGCGGGGGTCGAAGCCGATGAAGTCATAGGCGAAGCCGGCGTCCTTGGGGACGAACTGCTGCAGCACCGACAGGTAGTCACCCGAACCGCCAGGCCCCCCGGGGTTGAGCAGCATGATCCCCTGGTACTGGGTCGGGGGGACGGTGTGCTTCATGACCGACAGGGCCAGCTTGATCGTGGTGCCTGACGGCTTGCTGTAGTCGAGCGGAACGCTCAGCATCCCGCACTGTGCGCCGAAGTCGATCAGCGTGGGGTCGGTGCAGGTGACCCACTGGATGGGCGGCGGCTGGAACCCGCTGTCGACCGTCGCGGGAGCCGTTGTCTTGGTTGGGCTGCTCGCTGGAGCAGTGGCGGCAGAGGCGCCACCGACTGCGGCCAGACTGGCCCCCACCAGCGCCGCGGTCAGAGCGGCCGTTGTCACTCGCTTCATGGCAAGGTGCTTCCTTCGTGCGGGACGGGAGCCAAGTCCTCCAGCGGAGGTCCGTTGCCGTCTCGACCGGTCATCTTGCCACCACGACATCACCCCGGGGCGGATTCGACAAAACCCGACCCGGATCGCGCAGGGGAGGTGCAACCGTCAGCGCCCATCTCGGGCTCGGTCCGACGGTCAGAACGCGGACTCGGGCACATCCATGAGGTCGTTGTCGGCCGCCTCGGCGATGGCTCGTTCAGCGGCGAGTCGGGGTAGGACCTGGCGGGCGTAGAACGTCGCCGCCGCGACCTTGCCCGTGTAGAAGTCGACATCCTTGCCGGCGGCGCCGTTGTCGAGTGCGTTCTGGGCGATAGCGGCCTGACGCAGGAGTAGCCAGCCGACCATCAGGTCGCCGGCCCCCAAGAGCAGGCGGCTGGTGTTCTGGCCGACCTTGTACAGCCCCCTGGCGTCGCCACCCTGACGCGGATCGGACTTCATCAACTCGGTGACCATCGCCGTGATGATGCCCTGGACGTTGTCCAGACCCTCGCTGAGCAGCTCGCGCTCGCGGTCGAGAGTGCCGCCCTGGGCGCCGGTGTCCTTGGCGAACTCCTGGATCTGCATCGCCACTGCGGCGAGGGCCTGGCCCTTGTCGGCGATGATCTTGCGGAAGAAGAAGTCCAGGCCCTGGATGGCCGTCGTGCCCTCGTAGAGGGTGTCGATCTTGGAGTCCCGGACGTACTGCTCGATCGGGTAGTCCTGCAGGAAGCCGGAGCCGCCGAACGTCTGCAGCGACTCGGTGCCGAGGAGCACCCAGGCTCGCTCGGAGCCTAGACCCTTGACGATCGGCAGGAGCAGGTCGTTGATCCGGCGGGCGGTGTCGGCTGCGCTGCCGCGCTCGATCTCCTCCGAGCCGGTCCGCAGCTGCTCGGTGTCGACGACGTCCTGCTGGCTGGCGGTGAAGTGGACGAGCGCGCGGAGGCCCTCGGCATACGACTTCTGCAGCATGAGCGAGCGGCGCACGTCGGGGTGGTGGGTGATGGTGACACGCGGGGCGGCCTTGTCGGTCATCTGGGTGAGGTCGGCGCCCTGGACGCGCTGCTTGGCGTACTCGAGGGCGTTGAGGTA
>JBDTBX010000306.1:0-2776 GCA_039923915.1 Nostocoides sp.
CGAGTGACGACGGACTGCGCCAAGAAGTCGGTTGCGTGCGCGGATCAGTGAGCGGTCCAGCCGCCGTCCATGGTGAACGACGAGCCGGTGATCGAGTCCGATGATGGTCCGCACAGGAACGCGATCAGATCAGCGACCTCGGGTGGTTCGATGAGTCGTTTGATCGCCACCGGTAGCAGCATCACCTTCTCGAGAACTTCGGACTCCGGTATGCCGTGCGCGCGCGCTTGGTCGGCGATCTGCCTCTCCACCAGCGGAGTTCGCACATAGGCCGGGTTGATGCAGTTGCTCGTCACGCCCTTGTCCCCAGCCTCCAGGGCGATGACTTTGCTCAGGCCTTCAAGTCCGTGCTTGGCCGAGACATAGGCCGACTTGAACTCGCTTGCGCGCAACCCATGGACGGACGAGACGTTGACCACGCGACCCCAGCCACCGTCATACATGTGGGGAAGGCACGCGCGAACGAGGCGGAACGGTGAGAGCAACATGATCCGGTGGATGCGCTCGAACTGCTCGACCGGGAACTCGTGAACAGGGGCCACGTGCTGGATGCCAGCGTTGTTGACGAGGACGTCGATGTCCTGGGGCAAGGCATCGTGGGCATCGAGGTCGGAGAGATCCACGACCCACGGCGTGACGCGTTCGGTGCCAACCCGCTGCACCAAACTGTCCAGGGCATCACCGTCGATGTCGACCGCGTGCACCTGAGCGCCGTCAGCGGCAAGACGCTCCACGACCGCTGCGCCAATCCCGCTCGCTGCACCCGTGACGAGGGCTGTGCGTCCGTCAAGCATTGCGACCACCTCTGCTGCGCACTCGACTCACCAGATCTGCAACCGTGCCCCAGATGCCCTTGCGGAACAGCAGGACGATGAGCACAAAGATCGTGCCGGTGATGATGCCGACGCCGTTGAAGCCCGACGATGCCAGCTGGTCCT
Source organism: Nostocoides sp. (assembly GCA_039923915.1). Taxonomy (GTDB): domain Bacteria; phylum Actinomycetota; class Actinomycetes; order Actinomycetales; family Dermatophilaceae; genus Nostocoides. The sequence continues at coordinate 939 of JBDTBX010000306.1, forward strand.
CGAGCATCACCACGACTGCGGCGCCGAGGGGTCCACCCCACAGGGTGCCGATACCACCGAGGACGGTGATGAGGACGACCTTGCCGGAGGTCTGCCAGGCCAGTTCCTGCAACGAGGCGAACCCGTGGCTGACCGAGAACACTCCCCCGGCCAGTCCCGCGACGCCGGCAGAGATGACGAACACCATGATCTTGTAGCGCTCGACGTCATAGCCCAGGGCACGCGCGCGCGCTGGGTTGTCGCGGATGGCGAGCAGCACCCGGCCAAAGGGCGAGGACACCGTGCGCCAGGCGATGAATGCTCCGAGCAGGATGAGCGGCAGCGCGGCGTAGTAGAAGTAGAACGCGTCGGTCTCCACCTTCTCGATCCCGAAGAACGTCTTCGGGATGCCCTGGAGTCCGTTCTCACCGCCGGTGACGGCACTGGCCTGGTTGGCGATGAAGTAGAGCATCTGCGCGAAGGCGAGAGTCACCATGGCGAAGTAGATCCCGGTCCGGCGCACCGCCAGATAGCCCGTGGGGACGGCGATGACCATGGCTGCCAACGCTCCACCGAGGATCGCGACGGGGAACGGCACGCCCACTTTGGTCGCGATGTAGCCGGTGGTGTAGGCAGACATGCCCCAGAAGGCGGCGTGGCCAAAGCTCAGGAGGCCGGTGAAGCCCAGGAGGAGGTCCACCGAGATGGCGAACAGGCCCCAGGCGAGGATGTCCATCGCCACCGGCGGGTAGACGTACCACGGCAGCGCAAGGACCACGAGGAGTGCGACCAGCAGGAGGCCGGCGCGCAGGAACGGGTTGACGCGACGCTCGGGGCTGGCCGAGGCTGCCGTCTCTACGCGCGCGGTATCGGTGAGCTGGGCGCTCATGCGGCTTCCTCCCTTCCAAAGAGTCCGGCCGGGCGGATGAGGACGACCGCGGCCATGAGAACGAAGATGAGCACCTGTGACAGTTGCCCGTAGTAGCCCTGGCCGTAGGCCTCCACCAGACCCACGAGGAACCCGGCGACGACGGCGCCGAGGATCGATCCGAGGCCACCGATGACGACGATGGCGAACAGGATGATGATGAAGTTGGTCCCCATGTCGGCGTTGATCGCGCGGTAGGGGGCAGCCAGCACACCGGCCAGACCGGCCAGCGCGATGCCGAAGCCGAAGACCGGCGTGACCCATCGGGCGACGTTGATGCCGAGGGCGCGTGAACGCTCGGGGTCCTCCGTGGCGGCTCGGACGATCATGCCGACGCGGGTCTTGGTGAGGATCATCCACACGACCAGACAGATGAAGACCGCGAAGGCCGCCGCAAACATCTGGTAGACGGACAGGTCGACGGAGCCGACCGAGATGCGACCGGTCAGGCCCGCCGGCACCTCGTACTTGAGCGACGAGACTCCGAACTGGCGCTTCATGAAGTCGACCGTGAGCAGGGTGAGCCCGAAGGTCAGCAGGAAGTTGTAGAGCGGGTCAAGCTTGAGCAGCCACTGGACGAGCAGTCTTTCGACGAGGACGCCGATGAAGAACATGATCACGGGGACGATCACGAGCGCCGGCCAGAAGCCCAGGTCGAAGTTCTTCAGGAGCAGAGCGGAGATCATCGCGCCGAGCATGTAGCAGGCACCGTGGCTGAAGTTCACCACACCGAGCACGCCGAAGATCACCGCCAGCCCGAGCGCTGCGAGCGCATAGAACCCTCCGGCGGCGAGGCCTTGAAGGGTGTACTGCAGGAACTGGGTCACCGTCGTCCCTCTCTCGTCTTTCGGTGGCTCACCCGGTGACGTATGCCGTCCGCCCGCGGCGAGCGGACGGCATACGGTCGGGTTGTGGGTCGCCGACGGATCAC
>JBDTBX010000307.1:0-6567 GCA_039923915.1 Nostocoides sp.
GGCGTCGTCTGGAGTAGCAACGGCGGGCTGGCCGACGCAACGGGCGGCCTGGGCCACGGCGTCGACGTCACCGACCGGAAGGCCCTTGCGGATGCCCTCGTCGAGGCCCACGTGCGCCCGCTCGACCCCTCCGTCGGGCGGGCGCACGCGGAAACCCTCACCTGGTCCCGCATCACCGATCGCTACCTCGCGGCATACGACCGGATCCTTCACGCGTCAGGCCCGCCCCGGGCCTGACGCGTGCGGTCATGCGGGTCAGTGGGCCACGCGGTCGCTGGAGCTCGTCCAGAGCTCGCCGCCATGAGCCCAGCGCTCGATGCGGACGAGGTCGGCGGCCAGCCGCGCGCGGGTGGCGCGGGCGACGGACCGGGCAGCAGAACGGGACCGGTGCAGGTGCTCACGCTCGACGAACTGTTCGGGCGTGAGGTGCCGGGCCACGGTTGGCGTGATCATGTGCATGCTTGGTAGAGGCCCGACTCGGGGCCCTGATACCTGCTGGCGGTGCTGATTCGTCTTCCCGGGTGGGCGCCCGGCAGACGACGTGGGTCCTCAGTCCCCGAGCTCGGCCCGGCGGCGGGTGACGTACTCCTCGAGCTCGGCGCGAACGGCGTCGTCGAGCGGCGGCTGGACGTAGGCCTCGAGGCGGGCCTTGTAGATCGTGCCGGCGCGAGCCGCGGTGTCGTTGGCGCCCTCACGCATCCAGCGCTCGTAGTTCAGCGAGGAGTTGAGGAACGGCCGGTAGAAGCAGGTCCGGAAGCGCTCCATCGTGTGCATCGCGCCGAGGAAGTGACCACAGTGGCCGACCTCCTCGTGGGCCCCGAAGGCGATCGAGTCCTCGTCGATCTCGAGCGGCTTGAACATGTGCTGGAGCATCTCGGTGATCTGGCAGTCGATGACGAACTTCTCGAAGCTCGCGACGAGGCCACCGTCGAGCCAGCCGGCCGTGTGCATGATCCAGTTGGTGCCGGCGAGGAAGGTCGGCATGAGGGTCATGAGCGCCTCGTAGCCGGCCTGGGCGTCGGGCAGCTGGGAGGAGGTGAGGCCGCCGCCGGAGCGGAACGGCAGGCCGAAGTGGCGCGCGATCTGGCCGGTGCAGAGCAGGCCGATCGCCGACTCCGGCGTGCCGAAGGTGGGCGAGCCGCTCTGCATGTCGATGTTGGAGAGGAACGAGCCGAAGATGACCGGGCAGCCGGGCCGGATGAGCTGGGCCAGGGCTATCCCGGAAAGCGCTTCGGCCATCTGCTGGACCAGGGCAGCGGGGATGGTGACCGGTGACATGGCGCCCATCAGGATGAACGGGGTGAGTACGACGGGCTGGGCGGCGGCGCAGTACTCGAACATCGCGTCGAGCATGCGGTCGTCCCACCGCAGCGGGCTGTTGCAGTTGATGAGCGAGATGGTGCAGGGCGTCTGCTCGATCTTGTCGCGGCCACCGAACAGGATCGAGCCCATGGCGATGGTGTCGGCGGCGTTGACGCCGGAGACGACGTTGCCCATGTAGATCTTGTCGGTGAGGGTCTGCAGGGCGAACGTCATGTCGAGGTGCCGGCTGTCGAGGGGTGCGTCGTTGGGCTCGTTGACGACCCCGCCGGCCGAGTCCAGGACGTCGAAGCTCTGCGCCAGCCGGGAGAAGTTGCGGAAGTCCTCCATCGTGCCGTCGCGCCGGACATCGCCCTGGCGGACGAAGGGCGGCCCGTAGACGGCGCCGAACACCATGGCGTCGCCGCCGATGTGGACCGACTGTTCGGGGTTGCGGGCCTGGACGTCGAACTCCTTGGGCGCCTTGGCGACCTGGGCAAGCACGAACTCGGGGTCGAGGAACACCGTCTTGTCCTCGACCCGCTGACCGGCCGCGCGAAACAGGTCCAGGGCCTGGTCGCTCATGAACTCCACGCCGATCTCGGTGACCAGTCGGCGCCATCCGGCGTCGAGCTTGGCCAGGGCGTCGGCCGAGAGGATCTCGTAGCGCGGCATCACATTGCGGAACATCGGTGGGCTCCTTCAGCGCGGCGGTGCGGTGGCGTCTGCGCTGTTGAGGGTACGGAGACCGTGCGACTCGGACGCAGTGGGGGTGGCGCGGCCCTTGACCTGCGGGCCACTCACATCCTAGCCTCATCATGTGGAACATGGGTTCCACATGATGAGCAACCAGAAGGAGGTGCGATGCCCGCCAGCGGCACCCAGGCCGTCGACCGCGCCGCGCACCTCGTCGGCCTCGTCGTCCGGTCCGATCGCGCCGTCACCTTCTCGGACCTGTGCATCGCCACGGGTATGCCGCGCAGCACCACCTCGCGCATCCTCGCCGCCCTGGAGCGATCCTCACTGCTCGGTCGCGACCCGTCCGGAGCGTGGCTGGCCGGTCCGCTCTTCGCCCAGCACGCCGCTCGTCAGGGTCGGGACGAGGACCTGGCGCGGCTGTCCCAGCGTGTCATGCAGCAACTCGGCGAGCTGACCGGGGAGACGGTCAATGTCGGCGTGGCCCACGGTGGCGAGGTGGTACACATCGCGCAGGTGGCCAGCACCTACATCCTGGCCAGCCGAGACTGGGTCGGGGTGCAGGTTCCCCCGCACCTCTCGGCACTGGGCAAGGTGCTGTATGCCGAGCACGTCCTCGACCTGCCGACCGGTCGCCTCGCGCGTCCGACGAAGGCCGCCGTCGCGTCGTCGGCCGAGCTGCGGACCCAGCTGCCCGGCATCCGGGCCCGCGGGTATGCCACGACGATCGACGAGCTCGAAGTGGGTCTCACCGGGATCGCCGCACCGGTCATCGTCGACGGCACCTGCCTTGCGGCACTGGGGGTTTCGGGCCCGTCGGCTCGACTCGCCGACCATCTCCCCACTCTCGGACCGGCCGTCCTGCGGGCCGCCCGCACCCTGTCCAACCAGATCGACCAACACCGAAAGGATGGCGCCGCATGACACCCGAGGAGATCCTCCAGGGCCTTTACGACCGAACGCTCGAAGGCAACGCGCCGGTCGTGCTGGAACTCACCCACGAGGCGCTGGCCATGCAGATGGCACCAGGCACCCTGCTCTTCGATGCGCTCATCCCGGCGCTGGAGGAGGTCGGTGCCCGGTTCGAGCGCGGGGACTACTTCGTGCCCGAGATGCTCATCGCCGGTCGGGCGATGGCCGGTTCGATGGAGGTGCTGCGGCCACTGCTCGCCGAGACCGGCGTCGAGACGATCGGCAAGTTCGTCATGGGCACGGTCAAGGGCGACGTCCACGACATCGGCAAGAACCTCGTCTGCATCATGTTGGAGGGCGCCGGCTTCGAGGTCATCGACCTCGGCGTCCAGGTGGCCCCCGAGAAGTTCGTCGCCGCCATCGAGGAGCACCATCCCGACATCGTCGGCTTCTCGGCATTCCTCACCACGACGATGCCGATGTTCAAGGCCAACCTCAACGCGCTGGAGAAGGCCGGCCTGCGCGAACAGGTCATCGTCATGGTCGGGGGCGCCCCCGTCACCCAGGAGTACGCCGACGTCGTGGGAGCCGACGGGTATGCCTCGGACGCGAGCCAGACCGTCAAGCGCGCCAAGGCGTTGCTCCACGAGCGTCGCGCCAAGGTTCCGGCCTGATGGCCGCTCCGGTGCGCGAGACCCGGCTGCGTTCTGCGACAAGGGAAGTCGTCCTGGCCAGCAACCGTCCGTTCTGCATCATCGGCGAGCGGATCAACCCCACGGGGCGCAAGATCTTCCAGACGCAGCTGCGCGCCGGTGACCTCTCGGCGATCGAGAAGGATGTCATGACCCAGGTCGCCGGCGGTGCCGACGTCCTCGACATCAACATGGGCGTGCCCCTCACCGACGAGGCCGAGCTGCTCGTCAAGGCGATCCAGCTCGTCCAGTCGATCAGTGATCTGCCGATCTGCATCGACTCCTCGGTGGTCGACGCCCTCGAGGCTGGGCTCGCGGCATACAAGGGTCGTGCGCTCGTCAATTCCTGTACTGCAGAAGATGATCGGCTCGCGGCTGTCCTGCCGCTCGTCAAGAAGTACGACGCGGCGATCATCGCCCTCCCCAACGACCACGACGAGATCCCGATGGAGTCCGGCAAGCGGATCGAGCTCACCGAGAAGATCGTCCGGGTCGCGACCCAGGAGTACGGGATCGCCATCGAGGACATCGTCATCGATCCGCTCGCGATGCCGATCGGCGCCGACCCGACGGTGGGCATCGCGGCGCTGGAGACGATCCGGGCCATCCACGAGCGGTGGGGCCTGAACATGACCTGCGGTGCCTCCAACGTCAGCTTCGGTATGCCGGGTCGGCCCGCGATCAACGCCGCCTGGCTGCCGCTCGCCATGGGTTCGGGGTTGACGAGCGCCATCATGGACGCGCGGACGCCGCAGGTCGTCGAGTCGGTGCGGGCTGCCGATCTCCTGCTCGGGAATGACGAGTGGGGCGGCGCCTGGATCTCGGTGTTCCGTCGCAAGCAGGCGGCCGAGGTAGCCGCAGCGGCGGCGGCGGAGACCGACGCAGCCTCCGCCGCTGCGGCGGCGGCGCTCGCCAGGTGAGCGACCAGGAGCCCATCGACGTCATGGACCTGCGACGTGAAGGTCTGCTGCCGCGTCACGGCGGCGGCGACGTGGCTCACGACGGGACCGGGCGGGTGCTGCTGCGCTTCGCTCCGGCGTCGCGCGACGTGCGGGTGCCACCCGGGGTGTCAGTCTTCGACGCGGCATCGTGGAACGGCATCGCCATCGACTCGACGTGCGGCGGTCACGGCACCTGCCGCAAGTGCAAGGTCCAGCTGACGACGGGCACGGCTACGGTGACGTCGCACGACCAGCGGACCTTCACCTCGGCCGAGATCAAGGACGGCTGGCGGCTGGCCTGCCTCGTCAAGGCGACGGCGGACCTCGACGTCCACGTCCCGCCGATGGTCACCCGCCCCAAGGCGGCGACGGTCGGCGTCGGCCGGCAGGTCATCCTGCGACCAGCCGTCCAGAAGCGCTACCTCGAGCTGACGGAGCCCAGTCTTCGTGACCAGCGGACCGACCTCCAGCGCGTGCTCGACGCGATCGACGACCTCGAGCTCACCGCGGACCTGCACGTCCTGCGTCGACTGCCAACCGTGTTGCGGGCCAACGATTTCAAGGTGACCGCCGTGATCATCGACGAGGCGCTCGTCGACATCGAGGGCGGCGACACGACCGAGCGGCGCTTCGGGATCGCCTTCGACCTCGGCACGACGACCGTCGTGGCCACCCTGCTCGATCTCGCCACGGGCACACCGCTCGCCGTCGAGTCGATGCTCAACAAGCAGCAGCCGTTCGGCGCCGACGTCATCACCCGGATCAGCGCCACGATGATGGACCCCGAGGCGCTGCCCCGCCTGCGGTCGCTCGCCCAGTCCACCCTCGCCGAGCTCGCCTCCGACGTCTGTCGCGAGGGCGGAGTGGAGCCGGGCGAGGTGCTCGAGGTGGCCGTCGCGGGCAACGCCACGATGACCGCCCTCCTGCTCGGCGTCGATCCCGAGCCGCTCGGCGTCGCCCCCTTCATCCAGAGCACCGCCTCGTGGCCGCCGCTCCCCGTGAGCGAAGTGGGCCTCGACCTGCACCCCGGCGCACGCGCCGTCATCTTCCCGGCCCTGGGCGCCTATGTCGGTGGCGACATCGTCGCCGGCATGCTGGCGGCCGGCATGGACCGCGACAAGCGGACCCGGTTGTTCATCGACGTCGGCACCAACTGCGAGATCGTCCTGTCCGACGGCGACACCATCGTCGCGACGGCCGCGCCCGCAGGGCCGGCCTTCGAGGGTGGTGCGATCCGCTGCGGCATGCGCGCCTCCGACGGTGCCATCGAGACGGTCCGGATCGCGGCCGAGCCCGTCGAGGGGGAGTCGCCCGTCGTCCTCGGCGTCATCGGCGACACCCTGCCGAGGGGCTTGTGCGGATCGGGTCTGGTCGACATCGTCGCCGAGTTGGTCAAGGTCGGCCTCCTCGACTCGAGTGGGCGGTTCATCCCCGACGACGCTGCGGCACAAGAGCTCCCGCACCTGGCCGATCGGTTGACCGCCATCGGCAAGGAGCGTGTCTTCGTCCTGCACCGGCACACGGACAACGAGCCGGCCGAGGAGTCGGTCTACCTGTCCCAGCGCGACGTCCGCGAGCTCCAGTTCGCCAAGGGGGCCATTGCCACCGGCTGGGCGCTGCTGTGCGAGGAGATCGGCGTCGACCAGGCCGACATCCAGCAGGTGCTCCTCGCGGGGTCGTTCGGCTCCTACCTGTCGCCGGCGTCGGCCATCCGGATCGGCTTGGTGCCCAAGCTGCCGGTGCTGCGCATCGTCAGTGCCGGCAACGTCGCCGGCGAGGGGGCGAAAATGGCCCTGCTGTCCTCGCGTGAGCGTGCCGGTGCCGAAGCGCTGTTGGAGGAGGTGCGCTATGTCGAGCTCTCCGACCGATCGGACTTCAACGACCGCTTCATCGACCTCCTCTCCTTCCCCGGCTGACCCCGAGCTCCGCTCGTCCTCACCGGGGCCCCACCCGGCTGACCCCGAGCTCCGCTCGTCCTCACCGGGGCCCCACCCGGCTGACCCCGAGCTCCGCTCGTCCTCACCGGG
>JBDTBX010000308.1:0-3042 GCA_039923915.1 Nostocoides sp.
TGGTGATGAGCTCTTCGCCGAGGCCGTACTTGAAGGTCACCTTCCTGGCATCGACCCAGCGCGGCATGAGGAGCACCTCCTCGTGCTCCACGTGGACGCACTCGACCGGCCCGATGCCGCCCGGGAAGTCGAAGGTCTCCGGCTCGCTGAAGGCGGGCAACGTGTAGAAGCCGGCTTGGACATCGTATGCCGCGCCGTCACCAACTGCCTCGGCCCGCGCCCTCTCCCACACGACCGGCGGGTTGAGGCACTCCTCGATGATGGTCCACATCGAGAAGCCGGGAGCAAAGGTCTGGTTGCCGTCGGCGTCGCGCACCGCGAGGTTGGCGCCGTCACGGGTGCCGAGCTCGTCGATCTCGGAGAACAGGTGGTCGGCGGCATACCGGGCGAAGACGTCGGACAGGCCGGGCTCGACACCGATTCCCAGCAATGCCAGCTGGTTCGAGCTCTCCCACTCTCCCGCCATCGCGAACTGATCGTCGCCGAGCTTCTTGCCGACCTTGGCATGGGGCTCGTCCGGATGTCGCTCGGACAGGCTCATCGCCATGTCGAGGTAGTTGGCACCAGCGGCCAAGGCACCCCGGAAGATGGGCATGACGAAGCGCGGGTCGACGGCGTTGAAGACATGGGTCGCCCCGTGCTCCCGTGCCAACGCCGTCACGGCCGAGGCGTCGGTGGCGTCGACCTGGGCGGCCACGAAGCGCGACTCGCCGTCGCGCCGACCGGAGGCGGCGGCGGCCGTCGCCTCGGCACGGGACAGGTCGTAGTCGGCGACCACCCAGGCCTGAAAGAAGTCGCGGTCGGCAGCAATCCGGGCGGCGGCGTCACCAACACCACCCGCACCGATCATGAGGACTCGCAACGACGGTCAGACCCTTCGGGAACGACGGGCGGTCGCCAGCTGGCCGATCGCGACGAATGCCACGGCGCCGAGGAACATGACCGACCCGATGACGTTGATCTGGACCGGGATACCGCGCTGAGCCGCGCCCCACACGTACATGGGGAAGGTGATCGAGCTCGGACTGGCGTTGAAGTTGGTGATGATGTAGTCATCGAAGCTCAGTGAGAACGCAAGCAGGGCCCCGGCCGCGATGCCCGGCGCGACAAGGGGCAGGGTCACCCGCCGGAAGGTCTGCGCCGGGTTCGCGTAGAGGTCCGCCGCCGCCTCCTCGAGTCGTGGGTCGAGGGAGGCCACCCGCGCCTTGACGGTCACGACGACGAACGACAGGCAGAACATGATGTGGGCGATGAGGATCGTCAGCTGCCCGCTCGGGATCCCCATGGCGATGAACAAGGTGAGCAGGCTGGACCCCATGACCACCTCGGGAGTGGCCATCGGCATGAAGATGAGCAGGTTGGTGGCCGACCGCCCACGGAACCGGTGCCGGCCCAGCGCGAAGGCCACCATCGTGCCGAGCACGGTCGCGGTCAGCGCGGCGATGATGCCGATCTTCAGGCTCAGGCCGAGTGCCGCGCAGATGCCCGGGGTACCGCAGGGGTTCGCCCACGCGTCGAGAGATGCGTGGTTCCACGTCAGGTTGTAGCGACCGTTCGGCTTGTTGAACGAGAAGACGATGACGACGACGTTGGGAATGAGGATGTAGGCCATGACGAGGAGGCCGACGATGATGACGAGGTGACGACGGAGCCACGCCATGTCAGAGCAACTCCTCGGTGCCGGCCCGGCGCACGTAGACGCTGACCATGACGATGATGAGGACCATGAGGACGAAGGACAACGCCGCGGCGAGAGGGTAGTTGAGAACGCGGAGGAACTGGGCGTCGATGACCTGCCCGATCATGGTCGTGCGGGTGCTGCCCAGCAGGACCGAGTTGATGTAGTCACCCGTCGCCGGGATGAAGGTGAGCAGCGTGCCGGCCACCACGCCCGGCAGCGTCAACGGCCAGATGACCTTGCGGAAGGCCTGGACCGGGGTGGCGTAGAGGTCCGATGCCGCCTCGGTGAGCCGCAGGTCGAGCCGCTCGAGGTTGGCATAGAGCGGCAGGACCATGAACGGAAGGAAGTTGTAGGTCAGGCCGCAGATCACCGCGAACGGCGAGGACAACAACTGGTGGTTGGAGATGAGCCCGAGCCAGCCCAGCACCGACTCGAAGGCGTTGAGCAACCAGGTCAGGTGCAGGAAGGAGGCGGCGTTCACCAAGATGCCCTGCTCGCCGAGGATCGTCTGCCAGGCCAGGGTCCGGATGAGGAAGCTGGTGAAGAACGGCGCGATGACCAGCACGAGCAGGAGGTTCTTCAGCCGACCTGCCCGGTGGGCGAGGAACCACGCGAGCGGATAGCCGAACAGGAGGGTGAGAGCGGTGGCGACCCCGGCGTAGATCACCGACCGGAGCAGTTGCCCGGAGTAGGTCGAGATGGCGACCTGATAGGTCTGCCAGTGCCAGGTGAGGGCGTAGCCGCTGTCGATGTCACCGGTCTGGAGGGACTGCGAGGCCAAGGAGAGGGTGGGCAGCACGAAGAAGACGAACAGCCACGCGATGCCCGGCAGGAGCAACAGGTAGGGCACCACGTTGCGGCGCCGAGCACGCAGCGGGGTCGCTGGGCCACCCCCGGGCGCCGCAGCGACGACGCTACTCATCGTCGATCCCGACGCCGGCGCCGCTGTCCTGGGCCTGGTCGAGGATGAACTCCTGACCGGGGTCCCAGCTCACCGTGACCTGGTCCCCGGCCCGCGCGCGAGCCGAGCCGTCGTTCTGCTGGACGACGACGACCTCGAAGCCCCACGGCATCCGGATGAGGTACTGCGTCGCGACCCCAGTGAACGATGCATCGGTCACCGTCCCGCGCAGGCAGTTGCGGCCGCCCTCGCCCAGCCGGAGCTTCTCGGGCCGGACGCCCAGCCAGACGTCAACCAGGCCAGCCGGCAGCCGATCGGGCGACACCCAGACGTCCTGGTCGTGGGTGCGCACCGGCACGAGGCCGTCTACGGCTGGTCCGGACACCCGGCCTTCGAGCAGGTTGGACTGACCCAGGAAGTTGGCGACAAACGTCGAGGCCGGCCGTTCGTAGAGGGTGGC
>JBDTBX010000309.1:0-3035 GCA_039923915.1 Nostocoides sp.
CGCCTGCGTCGACGAGCAAGGGGACGGTCATCCGGAGGGCACCGTCAGGGTCGATGGTGCTCGCCGTCGGAGCGGGATCGCATACGGGCGTGACCACGTGACGGGAGGTGGTCCACGACCCCCCGTCAGGGCTCGTGACGACCGGGCGGAGGTCGCCGGATGCGCTGCCGCCCTTGACGACGGCGATCTCGGCGCCATCGCCGCCCACGACGATCGTCAGCGCGGCGGCGATCTGGCTGGCGCGGGAGGTGACGGTCAGGGTCTCCTCTGCACCGTCCCCGCGGAGCAGTCGCCTGCGGTGGACCTCGACGGTCGGGTCGGGACCCTCGGCGCCCAGGTGCCGCGCCGAACCGAGGAACTCACTCGCCGGGCCGATTGCCGCCCGGCCGACCGGCGCGAGCGGGGCGTCGCCGAGGGTGACCAGGCACCTCGAGACGACTCGCACGTCGTCGACGTAGATCCCCTCCGCGGCGGATCGGCCGAGGTCGCCGTCGGCCGCGCCGAGCCCGGTGACGTTGCCGGCCGTCGTGATGACGAGGTCGTGGAGCCATGGCTGCAGATGTGCCGAACCCTCACGGGGGTCGATGCGCTCCATGGGCTCCCTTTCGTGGGTTCGGGTCACGAGTGTGTCGCATTCCGGATCAATTTCGTCCGGGGGCCTTGACAGGTGGGGCCGACAGGCTCACCCTGATTCTCGAATGTGAACGTTCAAACTCGACGTCGTCGTCGTGACACTATGAACGTTCCACAAGCCAAGGGTGGTCGTCAAGGATGACGTCAGGTCCAACGGTCCGAGGTCGCGCCACGATCATGGACGTCGCCCGCGCCGCGGAGGTGTCCCGCCAGACGGTGAGCAACGTGGTCAACCAACCAGGCCGCGTCGCTGCCCAGACCCTCGAACGGGTCAACCGGGAGATCACCCGGCTCGGTTTCCGGCCCAGCCGTGCAGCCCGCAACCTCAAGCAGGAGCGGGCCGGTGCCTGGGGAGTCGAGCTCAACAGCACCGGCATGGGGCGCCAGGGCAGCATCCTGGACACCTTCCTCGTCCACCTCACCACCCGGTCGCGTCGGCACGATGCGCACATCGTGCCGTTCACCGCCCCCGACCACGAGGAGCCCATCCCGGCATACGAGGACCTCTTCGCCTCGCGGATCGCCGACGGTTTCGTGCTCACCGACACCCGTCACGCTGACCCCCGGCCCCAGTGGCTCCGCGACAACGGCATCCCGTTCGCGTCGTTCGGGCGGATCTGGGACGACCCCAGCTACACCGCTTGGGTCGATGTCGACGGCGCCGCTGGCGTCGAGGCCGCGGTCCGGCACGTCGCCGCAAACGGCTTCGAACGGATCGGCTTTCTGGGCTGGCCCCCGGGTTCCCCGGTCGGCGACGACCGACGCATGGGTTGGTCGCGAGCCACCGCCGACCTCGGCCTGGAACGGGCAGCCTGGCAGGCCACATCGGCCCAGGAACTCACCGCCGCGTCGGCCGCGGCGCGTCCGCTCGTCGACGGACTCGGCCGGGGCGCCGCCATCGTCTGCGCCTCCGACGTCCTCGCCGTCGGCGCGTGGGTCGTGCTCACCGAGCGCGGCTGGCGGGTCGGCACCGACTTCGCCATCGTCGGCTTCGACGACACCGACCTCGCCGCGACCCTCCGTCTGTCCTCCATCCGCCAGCCGCTCGATGACGCCGCGGACCGGGTCCTCGACCTGCTTGGTGGTGAGCCGGGTGAGGGTGTCGACGCGCACGCCGGCCGCGGATCCGGGCTTCTGCTCCCCCCCGAACTGGTCATCCGGGCCAGCTCCTCCCCTGCGGGCGACCGCACAACCTGAAAAGAGGCACACATGAAGACACGGTCATTCCGTGGCAGCGCAGCGGTCGTCCTCGCGGCCACCGGCGCGCTCGCGCTCTCCGCCTGCAGCGGTGGCGGCTTCAGCGGCAGCACCGCTTCGCAGAACACGAGCAAGGGTCCGGTCAAGCTGACGGTCATGATCGGCAGCTCGGGTGCCCCCGAGACGGCGGCGGTCAAGGCCGCCACAGCAGCCTGGGCGACCAAGACGGGCAACACCGTCGAGGTGATCGCGGCCTCCGACCTCGGCCAGCAGCTCGGCCAGGCCTTCGCCAGCACCAGCCCGCCCGACCTGTTCTACACCGACGCGTCCAAGGTGGGCACGTTCGCCAAGGCGGGCAACCTGTACGCCTACGGCGACCAGGTCAAGAACGCTGGCTTCGTCGACTCCCTCGTCAAGGCGTTCACCTACAACGGCAAGTTCTACTGCGCCCCCAAGGACTCCTCGACCCTGGCCCTGGAGATCAACACCGCCATGTGGACCGCGGCCGGACTCACCGACGCCGACATCCCCAAGGACTGGGCCGGCCTGGAGAAGGTCGCCAAGAAGCTCACGAAGGGCAACGTCACCGGTCTGGTCATCGGCAACGACATCAACCGAGCCGGCGCCTTCATGAAGCAGGCAGGCGGCTGGGTCGTCTCCGCCGACGGCAAGATGACCGCCGACGCGCCGGGCAACCTCGCGGGCCTCCAGGAGGTCAAGAAGCTCATGACCGACGGCGTCCTGAAGTACAACACCGACACCAAGCCGGCGACCGGCTGGGGTGGTGAGGCCTTCGGCAAGGGTCTGGCGGCCATGACGATGGAGGGCAACTGGATCGCCGGCGGCATGAAGGACTTCCCAAACATCAAGTACAAGACCGTCGAGCTCCCCGCGGGCCCGGCCGGCAAGGGCACCCTCATGTTCACCAACTGCTGGGGCATCGCGGCCAAGTCGCCCAACCAGGCCGCTGCGGTCGACCTGGTGAAGTCGCTCATCACCACCGACCAGCAGATGGCCTTCGCCAAGGCGTTCGGTGTCATGCCGTCGACGACCGCCGGTGCGGCGGCGTTCGCGACCGCCTACCCCGACTCGGCGGCGTTCGTCGCGGGAGCGTCTTACGGACAGGGGCCGGTCAACCTCGCCGGCCTGGACGACGTCATGAGCAAGTTCAACTCCGAGCTGGCCACCCTCTCCAAGGGCGGTGA
>JBDTBX010000310.1:0-2581 GCA_039923915.1 Nostocoides sp.
CTGCGGGGGCGGCGGCTGACCTGGCTCCACCGAGTTCCTCCCGGTTCACCGAGGGAAGACCTCTGTATCTCTGGCGTTTGTCGGGTGACCCGATAAACGCCAGGGATGGCACGGGAGGGGGGTGGCAGCGCGGCGCGTAGGCTCTGCGCTCATGAGCCCGGTCTTCGACTGCACGACCGACGACGGTCGCCGGGAGGGCGTCGCCAAGGCCGTGGACGCCGTCCGGGCCGGGCAGCTGGTGGTCCTCCCGACCGACACCCTCTACGGAGTCGGGTGCGATGCCTTCGATGCCGTCGCTGTGGCCAGCCTGCTCGGCGCCAAGGGTCGCGGTCGCGAGATGCCACCACCGGTCCTCGTCCCCGACGCGAGGACGGTCGACGGCCTGGCGACCGAGGTCCCTGCCGTCGCCCGTGACCTCATCGCCGCCTTCTGGCCCGGGCCACTGACGATCATCCTCAAGGCCCAGCCGTCGCTGCACTGGGACCTCGGCGAGACCAACGGCACTGTGGCCGTCCGGATGCCCGACAACGACCTGGCCCTGGACTTGCTCAGGGAGATCGGGCCGATGGCGGTGAGCAGCGCCAACCGGACCGGCTATCCCGCCGCTCGCGACATCCTGGACGCGGCCACCCAGCTCGGCGCCGACGTGCAGGTCTACCTCGATAGCGGCCGGGTCAAGGGCGGCCTGCCCTCGACCATCGTCGACTGCACCGGAGACACGGCGAGCATCCTGCGGCTCGGCGCTCTGGGCGAGGACGACCTCGAGCCGGTCCTGGCCCCGCACGCCCACCCAGCCCCGGCCAGCCCACCCGACGACGGCCTAGAGTTGCCGGGCAGCCCCGACGATGCGCAGGAGACCAGCACCGATGAGTGACACGTTCTACGGCTCCGACTTCGACGCCCTGGCGTCGTTCGACCCCGACATCGCCGGGGTCCTCCTCTCCGAGCTGGAGCGCCTGCGCGGCGGTCTCCAGCTCATCGCCAGCGAGAACATGAGCTCGCCGGCCGTGCTCACCTCCCTCGGGTCGACGTTGTCGAACAAGTACGCCGAGGGCTACCCCGGGCGCCGCTACTACGGAGGCTGCTCCGAGGTCGACAAGGCCGAGACGCTGGCCATCGAGCGCTGCAAGGCGCTCTTTCGGGCCGACCACGCCAACGTCCAGCCGCACTCCGGCGCGAGCGCCAACCAGGCCGTCTACGGTGCCTTCCTCCAGCCCGGCGAGACGATCCTGGCGATGAGCCTGCCGCACGGCGGCCACCTCACCCACGGCACCAAGGTCTCCTTCTCCGGCAAGTGGTTCAACGCCGTCCACTACGGCGTCGACAAGGACACCGAGGACATCGACTACGACCAGGTCGAGCAGCTTGCCAAGGAGCACCGGCCCAAGGTGATCCTCGCCGGCGGCTCGGCGATCCCCCGCCTCATCGACTTCGCCTTCTTCCGTCGGGTGGCCGACGAGATCGGTGCGATCTTCTGGGTTGATGCTGCTCACTTCATCGGCCTCGTTGCGGGACAAGCGATTCCGAGCCCGGTGCCGTATGCCGATGTCGTCTCGTTCACGACCCACAAGGTCCTGCGCGGCCCGCGCTCCGGAGCGATCGTCTGCACGGAGCAGCACCGGGCCGCGATCGACAAGGCGGTCTTCCCGATGATGCAGGGCGGCCCGCAGATGCACTCGATCGCGGCCAAGGCGGTCAACTTCAAGGAGTGCGCGACGCCCGAGTACGCGGCCTACGCCAGACAGGTCATCGAGAACGCCGCCGCCCTGGCCAAGGGCCTCGGCGACCACGGCATCCGGCCGACGACCGGCGGCACCGACACCCACCTGTCCCTCCACGACCTCCAGCCCGTCCTCGTGACCGGGGTTGACGCCGAGGCACGCTGCGACGCCGCCGGCATCACCCTGAACAAGAACGCCATCCCGTTCGACCCGCAGAAGCCCAACATCGCCTCGGGCATCCGGGTCGGCACCCCGTGCGTCACGACCCAGGGCATGGGCACCGCCGAGATGCAGACGATCGCCGACCTCATCGCGACGGCGGTGACCAAGGGCGACGCCGATCCCGACCAGGCCGTCTCCAAGGAGGTCCGGGGCCAGGTGAGTGACCTCGTGGGTCGCTTCCCGGCCTACGCCCGCTGATCCCCGAAGTGCGGGTGAGGTGAGGTGAAGGAGTACCTCTTCGTCGTCATGGTCGCCGCGATCATCACCTATGCCGCGACGCCCCTCATGCGGACCCTCGCCATCCGGCTCAAGGCGTACACCCCGGTCCGGGACCGCGACGTCCACCGGATCCCGATCCCGCGCCTCGGCGGGGTGGCGATGCTCCTGGGCTTCGGCTCGGCGGTCCTCGTCGCCCACAAGCTGCCGTTCCTCAGGCAGGTCTTCGACACCGGTGGTGAGCTGTGGGGGGTGCTCGCTGGCGCGGGCCTGGTCTGCCTCGTCGGCGCGATCGACGACGTGAGGGAGCTCGGCGCTCTGACCAAGCTGGCCGGCCAGCTGTTGGCGGCCGGCGTGATGGCCTTCGAGGGGGTCCAGCTCTTCTCGCTGCCGTTGGGGGAGTCGACGGTGCTGCCCGGGCC
>JBDTBX010000311.1:0-5017 GCA_039923915.1 Nostocoides sp.
GCGCCCCGATCTGCGGATGGGCACCGTCGAGGACCAGGTCGACCTGGCCGACGCGGTCGGCTACGCCGCTGCACGAGCCCGCCACCTGCTGGCCAGCGGGCTCGAACCCGGTCAGCCCATCGCGCTCGTCGACTCCACGTCCACCAACTACCTCATCACCTGGCTGGCCGCCCTCCTCGCCGGCCTGCCGGTGGCCCTGGTCAACCCGACCTACCCCGACGATCTCGTCGCTGCCCTGACCGCTCCCCTGGCTCCGGCGCGGGTGCTCGGACCCGACCAGATCCATCTGGCCCGCGCCGGCCGGGCCACCCCGGACGGGCTGCCCGGGCTGGTGACGAACCGGTTCGCCGTCGCCTCCTACATGCACACCTCGGGGACGACCGGGCTGCCCAAGCTGTGCGCCCAGACGCACGACTACTTCGTCCGCCTGGCCACGGCGATGGCCGGCGCCCTCGACCTCACCTCGGCGGACCGGGTACTGGCCCCGCTGCCCCTCTTCCACATCAACCCGATGGGCTACGGCGTCGTCACCGCCCTCCTCACCGGTGCCGACGCCCTCACGGTGGAGACGTTCTCGGCGAGCCGGTTCTGGCCCGCCGTCGTCGACCACCGGGTCACCGTCCTGGTCCTGCACGCGCCTCCCGTCGAGATCCTCAAGAAGGCAACGACCGCCGACACTGCCGCCGGGCACCGAGTGCGGACGATGTTCTATGCCGATCGCGGGTTCCTCCAGCAGTTCGGCATCCCCGACGCCGTGTCCGGGTATGGATCGACCGAGGCCGGTGGCGTCTCCCATCTCAAGCGGTGGCGCGTGTCCGACACCCTTCCCGACGACGCGAGCCGCCACGGTGGCCCGGCCCGGGACGACATCGGGTGGCGTCTGGACGACGCGGGAATCATCCACGTCCGAGAACGCACCCATGCCGCCCTCTTCGACGGCTACGCCGTGCCCGGTGGGCTCGATCCGGCCCGCGACGGCGAGGGCTGGTTCGACACCGGCGACCTCGGCCGCGTCGACGCCGACGGCGGTCTGGTCTTCATCGAGCGGGCCGCCGAGTCGATCCGGGTCAAGGGCGAGTTCGTCCCGATCCCGTTCGTCGAGGCGCACCTCGGCTCCGTCGTGGGGCTCGCCGACCATGCCATCTGGAAGCGCAAGGGCGCCCTCGTCGACGAGGAGGTCGTCCTGTATGCCGTGGCCGAACGGCTTCCGCTGGAGTCCCTGCGCTCTCGCATCGCCGACCTTCCCACCTTCATGCGGCCCGCGGCCGTCGCCCGCGTGACGGCCCTGCCCCGCGACGCCGCCGCCGGCAAGGTCCAGCGCCGGCTGCTGGCCGACCAGCCCGTCCTGGAGTGGGTGGAGCTGTCATGATGAGCGCGCCCGATCTGCCAGTTCCATTGCCGGAGTGGGCCGTTGAGATGGTCGACCTGCACGTCCACTCCGCACCGAGCCTGCTCCCACGGCATGGCGACGACGCCCGGACGGTCGCCGCACAACGGGCCGTCGGCTTCGGCACCGTCGTCCTCAAGGCACACGAGGGCAGCACCGTCGACCGCGCCATGATCGCCGGGGACGGCGTCTTCGGCGGAGTCGTCCTCAACAGCCCGCTCGGCGGGGCGAACCCGGACGCCGTCGAGGTCGCCGCGCGGCTCGGCGGTCGTGTCGTCTGGATGCCCACGGTGTCAGCGCGGAACCACAAGCGGGGCGCCAGCTCCCCGGAGCTTTCCGTCCACCGGGGCTTCGAACTGGGCCCGGTGGAGGTCACCGACGCCCAGGGCGCGCTGCTGCCGGTCTGGCACGACGTCCTGGACGTCGTCGCCGCCCACGACCTGCTCCTCGCCAGCGGGCACCTCTCGGCTGCCGAGACCGTCCTGTTGTTCACCGCGGCCCGGCAGCACGGCATTCGCCGACTGCTCGTCAACCACCCCCTCATGGCCTTCCTCCACTGGACCCCAGAGGCAGGTGAGGCCCTCCGGGCCCTGGACGCCCACCTCGAGCTCGGCATCCTGCCCGACCTGCTCGGCGACGCCGACCACGCGAGCCTCCGTCTCACCGCGACCTACCCGACGGTGCTGCTCGCCTTCGGCGGCGACCTCGGGCACGCCCACCACCCCGGGCCGGACACCGCCGTCGCCCCGTGGCTGCGCGACCTCGAACGCTGCGTCGGCGCCGACCGCGCCGCCGCCATCATGACGACCCAGACGAAGGGCCTGCTGCTGCCATGACCACCATCGCGCTCCTGCCCGGCGACGGCATCGGCGAGGAGATCCTCGACGGCCCCATCGCCTACCTGCGCCAGCTCGCCCTGGCCGGCGCCCCGATCACCCTGACCGGCCCCTGGGCCTACGGCACCTCAGGCTGGGTCCAGACCGGCTCGACCCTGCCCGACGAGACGATCGCCGCCTGCCGCGAGGCCGACGTCGTCCTCTCCGGCGCAGTCGGCACCCACCCCGGCACCACCTCCGCCCAGTGCCCAAACCCTGAAGCCGCGCTCATCCGGTTGCGCCACCTCTTCGACCTGCGGATCAGCATCCGCACCGTTCGAATCCCCGGCGGGAAGGACGTCCTCATCGTCCGGAACATCACCGGGGGTGCGTATGCCGGTCCGGACCAACGGGTCGAGTCCGACGGGGTCATCGATGCCGAGGACCGCATCATCCTCAACCCCGGGCGCGTGCAGGAGGTCTTCGACATCGCCGTCGAGCATGCGCAGGGCTTCGTCGGGCGGAGGTTCGTGAGCGTCGACAAGGCCAGCGTGTATGCCACGTCGAGACTGTGGCGTCGTACCGCGCACGCGACCGCCGCTGCCACCGGACTGGTCATCGAGAGCGTCAACGTCGACCGCGCGGCATACGAGCTGGTCAAGGACGACGAGCTGCCCGCCGTCATCGTCACCGAGGGCCTGTTCGGCGACATCCTGTCCGACATCGTCTGCGCCCGGGCCGGGTCACCGGCCCTGTGCGGATCCGCGACCGTCAACCCCGACCGCCGGTTCGGCGAAGGCATCACCGCCCTCTTCGAGCCGGCGCATGGCTCCTCACCGCACCGGACCGGCACCCGCCGCTCCAACCCCACGGGGGCGTGGCTGGCCCTCGCGGACCTGCTCGCCTGGTGCCCCGACCTGGCGGCCCTCGACCTGCACGCGCAGGTACGAGCGGCCCTGGACGAGGTGCTGGACAGCGGCGCCCCCACCTACGACCTCGCCGCACCGGGCGAACCGACCCTGGACCTCGACCAGTTCAACGCCCGCATCATCCACACCCTCGCCACGGTCAGTGCCTGACCGACGGCGATCACCGAACCCCACAGCGGGAGGGACAGCCATGAACACCCCGTTCCACGAGCTCCACCACATCTGCCTCGTCGTCC
This sequence comes from Nostocoides sp., assembly GCA_039923915.1. Lineage (GTDB taxonomy): Bacteria > Actinomycetota > Actinomycetes > Actinomycetales > Dermatophilaceae > Nostocoides. The sequence continues at coordinate 3,368 of JBDTBX010000311.1, forward strand.
ACGACATCGATCGGACGCAGGCCTACTACGAGTCGGTCGGCATCGGCCCGTGGCGCGACTACCCGCCCCTCTCCGACTATGTCGACCTCGACGTTCCCGAACCCGACGCCTTCAACCAGTTGACGTACCGCGTGGCCGACCTCGCCAACGTCCAGCTCCAGCTCTGCGAGCCGCCGCGACTCGACTGCCCGCAACGTCGCTTCCTCGACGAGCACGGCGAAGGCGTCTTCCAGCTCGGGTTCGAGCACGAGGTCGCCAGTGCCGTGGAGCAGGGACGGGCCCTCGGCCTCGACGTGCTCATGCGCGGACAGCGAGACGACGGAACCGGATTCGTCTACTTCGACACGCTCGAGCAGGCCGGCGTCACCCTCATCGCCCGGGCCACCCCTCCCCTGTCCTCCTGATCCTTCGTGCCGGTGGTACGTGCGATAGATGTGGTCTCGGCCTGCTCGCGACACTCGCTCCCGCGACGTCGGGATTCAACGGATCAGCACGGTTCGCCAACCACGCTGGCCGTTGGCAATGCATCTGCGTGAGCGTGGGACTGACCTGGTTGAGCGCGCTCACGGCGCGCCACCAACGTCATCCGTAGAGCTCGACGTTGCGGCCGTACTTGTCCGAGTCATGGATCACCTACTGGCACTAAATGATTGATTCCCGGCTGTTGCTGGTGTTGCCGGTGTGGTTTGTGGACCCCCCGCACCACCGAGCACTACGACCGCACCGGGGGGGCCTCGACCGACACGCCGTCCACTTCCTGACCGCATACGTCGCCGACGTCTTAAAGGACCGGTCCCGCCCGCGTCAGTTCCGCCCCCAAGAACGCAGGTGACCGACACGATGATCCGCACTCCCGGGGCCGTGCGTCACCGGCCCGCCCGTAGCGCTGAGCAGCGGCTACTGATCGAACGGGTCGATGACGCTCAGGCCATTGACGTTGGAGAAGTCCCGGACGTTTCGGGTCGTGAGGTCGTAACCACCGGCCAGGCACATGCTGGCGATCTGAGCATCGGCCAGTGCCATCGGTCGACCGAGCCTTTCGGCCTCCACCAGACGGTGGCCGTCGCTCGGGCCGCAGGTACGTCGTAGAGGACAACAGTCTCGTCGAACGCTTCCAGCAGCCCCGTCCACCGCCGTTCAAGATCGCGGCTCCGTCGCCCGTCGGGCAGCCGCCCAGGCCGACGTCCGAGCTCCTCGACCGTCACCACGCAGATGCTCAGGTCCGAAGGGCCGATCGACTGCGCCCAGGCCAAGGCTGACAGGTCAGGTGTGTCCCTCATGAACTCCGACACCACATTGGTGTCAGCGATGATCACGAGATATCAACCAGGCGTGGCTTGTCCTTCCGTGGTGCCAACTCCAGATCGACCCCGCCCGCCTCGGCCATGGATGCATGAAGGGCCAAGAGGAGATTGCGCGCGGGACGGTGACGGCCGCGTCCAGGATCGCCCGGACCTCAGCCTCGACCGAACGACCGAGCGAGGCTGCGACCGCCCAGGGTGACGCTTACCTGGCGGGGCGTGCGCTTCGCGCTTTGGGCCGTTGGTCCTTTGGTGACTGTCGCACCGTCTCGATCCCGAACAGTTGTTGGCTCAAGGTCGCGACGGCCCACTCCTTCACGTCGGTGTGGCTCCAGCCCATGTCTCGGGT
>JBDTBX010000312.1:0-4997 GCA_039923915.1 Nostocoides sp.
CGGCTCCGATCGCCGTGATGGCGTCGTCGGCGGCCCGGACGGCGCCCCGCAGGTTCCGCGGGAGCCGCGCGAGGTCGACGCTCGGGCGGCGCGGCAACGGGACCTTGGGGACGGTGAGGAGCCGGTAGCCGCGCTCGGGCACCAGCCGTGACTCCGGGCCCTCGGCCGTGCCGAGCGCCGCGATCGTGACGTCGGGGTTGCGCCGCCGCAGGCAGTCAGCCAGGGCCAGGAGCGGCGAGATGTGCCCGGCTGTGCCGCCGCCCGCGAGCAGCACCGATCCCGGGGAGCGGGCCGCCATCAGGAACGACCGCCGCGCCGGCGGGCCGGGATGACCGCGACGGTGCGGCGGACCACCGACGGGCGGGCCGCCAGGGCTTCTCGGCACCCGGGTTCGGCGCGCGCGAAGGAGATGAGGATGCCGAGCGCCAACATGGTCGTGATGAGGGAGGAGCCACCGGAGGAGACGAGCGGCAGCGGGACACCGATGACGGGGAGCAGGCCGATGACCGAGCCGATGTTGATCATCGCCTGGATGACGATCCACGACATGATCCCGGCCGAGGTGATCCGGACGAAGTCGTTGGTGGTCCGGGTGACGAGCCGGAAGCACGCGAAGGCCAGTGCGCTGAACAGCGCGAGGATGACAAGGGTGCCTGGCAGGCCGAGTTCCTCGCCGATGATGGCGAAGATGAAGTCGTTGTGCGGCTCGGACAGGTAGTTCCACTTCTCCCGGCTGGCGCCGAGACCCAGTCCGAACCACCCGCCATCGGCGAGCGCGTAGCGCCCGTGGATCGGCTGACGTGCCCCGCTGTAGATGTTGGTGTCCCGCCCGAGCCAGACGTCGAACCGGCCCAGCCGGTTGCTGCTGGTCAGGACGAGGACCGTGACCACCGCGGCCGCCCCGGCGAAGGCCACGGCGAAGAACTTGCCGGGAACCCCTGCGGTGTAGAGCATTCCGCCGATAAGGGCGCCCATGATGAGCGCGGTCCCGAGGTCGTGGCCGATGAGGACGAGCCCCACCGAGACGGCGACGATCGGCACGAGGAAGGGGACGGCCATGTCGACGAACCGGTCGAGCCGGCGGCGACGGGCGGCGAGGACGAGACCGCCGACGAGGACGAGGCCGACCTTGATCAGCTCTGAGGGCTGGACGGTGACCGGACCGACGCGGATCCAGTTGGCGTTGCCGTTGACAGCCACCCCGATGCCCGGCACGAAGACGAGCAGTTGAAGACCGAGTGCGCCGACCAGCGCCGGGAAGGCCAGCCGTTTCCAGGCCGTGACACCCAGCCGGGTCGCAACGAACAGGGCCAGCGCGCCGATCACGGCGAAGGCGGCCTGGTTCTTGAAGATCGAGTAGGCCGAGGACGACTTGGTGTCCTCGAGCGACATCACCGACGAGGCGGACAGGACCATGACGAGCCCGATGACGACGAGCGCGCCGGTCACGGCGAGCAGGAGGTAGTAGGTGGCCGTCGGCGAGTCGAGGCGTCGGGCCCAGACGGCAAGCCGCTCTCGCGCCGCCCCGACCTCCCCGGAGGCTGCGTGGCTCGTCATCGCTCAGTCCTCGCGCGGCCCGGCGTGACGCAGCACTGCCGCCGCGAAGGCATCCCCGCGGGCCCCGTAGTCGGTGAACATGTCCATGGAGGCCGCAGCCGGGGCGAGCAGCACGACGTCACCGGGCTCTGCGAGACCGGCTGCGCGCGCGACGACGACATCCATCGCTCCAGTGTCGGTCTGATCGATGTCGACGACCGGGACATCCGGCGCGTGTCGGGCAAGTGCATCGGCGATCCGGGCCCGGTCGCGGCCGATGAGGACAACGCCACGGAGCCGATCTGCCACGGCCGCAACGAGATCGCCGACCTCCGCCCCCTTGAGCAACCCGCCCGCGACCCATACGACATGCTCGTATGCCGTGAGGCTGGCCCGGGCGGCGTGCGGGTTGGTCGCCTTGGAGTCATCGACGAACCTGATGCCGTCGACGATGGCCACCTCGGCGATCCGGTGCGGGTCGAGCCGGAAGGCCCGCAACCCGTCGCGGACGGCAGTCACGGGGACGCCGTGTGCCCGCGTGAGTGCCGCCGCGGCCAGGGCGTTGGCAACCACATGGGGAGCCACCGAGCTGGCACCGCCGCGCAGGTCATCGATCGTGCACAGCTCAGCCGCGCTCGTCAGTCGCTGCTCGACGAACGCTCGGTCGGCGAGGACGTCGTCGACGAGACCGACCATCGACGGGCCGGGCACGCCCAGGGTGAAGCCGACCGCCCTGCACCCCTCGCTGACCTCGGCCTGCTCGACGAGGTGTCTGGTCTGCTCGTCCTCGACGTTGTAGACGCAGGCGATCTCGGTGCGGGCGTAGACCTTGCCCTTGGCCCGTGCGTACTCCGCCATGGAACCGTGCCAGTCGACGTGGTCGGGGGCGATGTTCAGACATGCAGATGCTTGCGGCGCAACCGAATCCGACCAGTGCAGCTGGAAGCTGGAGAGCTCGACGGCAAGGACGTCGTACGGCTCGGGGTGCAGGACGGCCTCGATGATCGGGGTCCCGACGTTGCCGGCGGAGATGACGCGCAGGCCGGCCGCCCGCAGGATCGACTCGACCATCCTGACCGTCGTCGTCTTTCCGTTGGTGCCGGTCACGGTCAGCCACGGTGCCGCGCCGCTGGCCGGCCTCATCCGCCAGGCGAGCTCGACCTCTCCCCAGATCGGGATGCCCCCGGCGGCGGCCGCAGCGAGCAATGGCTGGGTCGGCGACCACCCTGGCGAGGTGACGACCACATCGGGGGCCGGGCCCCGCGGCATACGGTCCGACGCTCCCGGCCCGAGGACGAGGTGGGCGCCGAGGATGTCCAGGATCTTGGCCCGCTCGGCGGCCGGTGATCCGTCGGTCGGTGCGCCGCCGTCGACGACCGTGACGTCGGCCCCCCGCTCGAGGAGGGCGTCAGCCGCCGCGAAACCGCTCACACCGACCCCACCGACGACGACCCGCAACCCGCTCCAGTCGGCGTCGCGATGGGTGAGCCCGACGAGACGCGAAGGGGTCACTGCCCACCCACCACCCATTCGGCGTAGAACAACCCGAGGGCGAGGGCGACGAACAGCCCGGCGATGATCCAGAACCGGATGACGATGGTGACCTCTTCCCACCCCAGCAACTCGAAGTGGTGCTGGATCGGCGCCATCCGGAAGACCCTCTTGCCGGTCGTCTTGTAGGAGGCGACCTGGATGATGACCGACAGGGTGATCGCGACGAACAGCCCGCCGAGGACGACCATGAGCAGTTCGGTGTGGGTCGTGATGGCGAGGCCAGCGATGCCGCCGCCGAGGGCCAGCGAGCCGGTGTCGCCCATGAAGATCTTGGCGGGCGCGGCGTTCCACCACAGGAAGCCGAAGCAGGCACCCATGACGCAGGCCGCCACGACGGCCAGGTCGTGCGGGTCCCGGACCTCGTAGCACTTGGTGCTCGGGACCCGCTGGCAGGACTGGTTGAACTCCCAGATCCCGATGAGCACGTAGGCGGCGAACACCATGGTGCTCGCGCCGGTGGCGAGGCCGTCCAGCCCGTCGGTGAGGTTCACCCCGTTGGACGCTCCGGAGATCATGATGTTGGCCCAGATGATGAACAGGATGAGCCCGCCGATCGTTCCGGCGAAGGCCAGGTCGAGCCCGGTGTCGCGGACGAAGGAGACATGCGTCGAGGCCGGGGTGCGGAAGTTCGCGTTGGGGAACTGGAGCGCGAGGATCGCGAACAGCACAGCGACGAGGGCCTGCCCGGCGAGCTTCTGCCCCGAGCGCAGCCCGAGGCTGCGCTGCCGGGAGATCTTGAGGAAGTCGTCGAGGAACCCGACGAGCCCGAGCCCGCCCATGAGGAACAGGACGAGCAGCCCGCTCCACGTTATGGGCGTCCAGGTGAGCAGGTGGGCCATGGCGTAGGCCGCAAAGGTCGCGCCGATGATGACCGCCCCACCCATCGTGGGCGTACCTCGTTTGGTGTGGTGCGAGGTGGGCCCATCGTCCCGGATGAACTGCCCATAGCTCCTGCTGACGAGGAACTTGATGAAGGCCGGCGTGCCGAGCAGGCCGACGGCGAGGGCGACGACGGCCCCGATGAGGACGGCCTTCACCGGCCTTCCCCCTGCTGGGTCGAGGGCACCTCGGGGTTCTCCGATCCGTCTGCGATCCGCTCTCCGAGCCACCGTAGTCCCGCGTCGCGGCTGGACTTGAGCAACACGACGTCACCGCGCCGCAGTTCCGGAGTGACCAGTTCGTATGCCGCGTCGGCGTCGGCCGCGCGGCGGACCCTCACCTGGGCTCCGGCAGCCGCTGACTCGGCCTCCGCGCCGGCCACCATGGGGGCCGCAACCTCGCCGACGACGACCAGTTCGTCGATGCCGGATCGCACCGCCTCGCGGCCGATGTCCGCATGGTCGGCCTCGGCCTCCTCGCCGAGCTCGAGCATCGAGCCGAGAACAGCCCAGCGGCGACCGCTGATCCCCATCGCCTGCACGGCGTCCAGGGCAGCCCGCATCGAGTCAGGGTTGGCGTTGTAGGCGTCGTTGACGACGACGACGCCGTCGGCCCGCTCGGTGACCTCCATCCGCCAGCGGCTGGCTGGTCGGGCGGCCGAGAGCCGGACGGCGATGTCGGTGAGGCCGACCCCACAGGCCAGGGCCATGGCGGCCACGGACAGGGCGTTCCCGACGTGGTGGCGTCCGACGAGGCCGAGTCGCACGTCGGCGTTACCGACCGCGGTGAGAAGGCGGAAGGACGGTCGACCGGCGGTGTCGAGGGTGACGGCTGCGGCGCGGACGTCGGCCTCGTCGCCCTCACCGACGAGGACCACCTCGGCGGCCGTGCGCCAGGCCATGGCCCGGACCGCAGCGTCGTCGGCGTTGAGGACGGCGATGCCCCCAGCCGGCAACGCCTCGACGAGCTCGGCCTTGGCGGTGGCGATGGCGTCCCGCGACCCGAACTCGCCCACGTGGGCCAGCCCT
>JBDTBX010000313.1:0-3227 GCA_039923915.1 Nostocoides sp.
GCCGGCGAGGGCGAGGTCGGCCCGGGCGGAGGCCCGCCCGGAGACCTCTACGTCGAGGTCAAGGTTCGCCCGCACCACCTGTTCAGCCGCCGCGGCGACGACCTGCACGCCACCCTCGAGATCCCGATGACGGCGGCAGCACTCGGGACGACCATCGACCTGGCGACCTTCGACGGCTCCCGTCCGGTCGACGTCACCACCGGCACCCAGTCCGGTGAGACCAAGACCCTGCGCGGCCTGGGGGTGACCCACCTGCGCGGAGGCGGCCGCGGCGACGTCATCGTCCACATGGCCGTCTCGACCCCGCGCGGCCTGGATGGGCGGCAGGAGGACCTCCTGCGCCAGCTCGCGGTCGCCCGTGGCGAGGAACGCCCGGCCGGCCGCGTCACCGCCGCCGACCAGGGGCTGCTGGGCAAGCTGCGTGACGCGTTCAAGGGTCATTAGGCGGACGCCGTGAGCCGTCCGGTCTTCGTCGTCGACGCGGGCGTGGCCACCACCGCCACGCTCCGCGGGATCCTCACCCTGGACGGTCCGGAGGGGCGTCACGCCGCGACGGTCCGCCGGATCGGGGTGGGTGAGCAGGTCGACCTCGTCGACGGCGAGGGCACCCGGCTCACCGGCGAGGTGGTGTCGGCCAGCCGGGCCGACCTCGACATCCGGGTCGACGCCATCGAGCGTCAGGCCGACCCCGCGCCGAGGTTCGTCCTCGTCCAGGCGCTCGCCAAGGGTGACCGCGACGACCGGGCCATCGAGGCCGCCACCGAGCTCGGCGTCGACGTCGTCGTCCCGTGGCAGGCCCAGCGGAGCATCGTCCAGTGGCGGGGTGACCGCGGTGCCAAGGCCCGGCAGCGCTGGGTCGACACGGTGCGCGCGGCAGGCAAGCAGTCGCGCCGGGCGCGGTTCCCACTCGTCGCTGACGTCGTCGAGCTTCGTGGGCTGGTGGCGCTGGCGGGCGATGCCGGCGCGGCATACGTCCTGCACGAGGAGGCGACCGAACCCCTTGTCGCAGAACACCTGCCCAGCCAGGGCGACGTTGTCCTCGTCGTCGGCCCCGAAGGTGGGATCACGCCTGCCGAGCTCGAGGCGCTGACGGCGGCGGGCGCGAAGGTCGTCCGTCTGGGCCCGACCGTGCTCCGTTCGAGCAGTGCCGGCCCGGCCGCCCTGGCCGTCCTCAGCGCAGCCGCGCGTTGGCGCTGATCAACCCACGCTGAGGGTCATCGTGACCTCGGCCGCCAGCGTCCCGTCGCCCTTGGCCGATTCCTCGAACAGGCGCAGGGTGTAGGTGCCCACCGGCAGGGCAGCGACCGAGATCGTGTAGGCCCCTCGGGCCGGTGCGCCGGCTGCCGCCATCGTCGAGCCGCTCGAGACAACCGTGCTGCCCTGCCGAACCTCCCACCCGAACCGGGCCTCGAACACCGAGGCGAGTCCGGTCACCGTGATCGCCCGACCGGCGGGAAACGTCTGTCCCCGATGAGGCGAGTCGATCCAGATCGGGGCGAGAACCGAGGCGGCAAAGTCCTTGCGGGTGAAGGTGCCGGCGCGCACGAGCGGCCCGAAGCGGTGCGGGTTGAGGTCGATCGTGACCGGGACGTCACCCAGGGCCGCCGCGGCCTGTGCCGTGTAGGTGACCGCAGCCTCCTGGATGGAGGTCAAGGTGATCTTCCCGGTGTCCGAGGAGAGGGTGATGTCGATGCCCGATGACGACACCGCGCCCACCGATGCCGTGACGACACCCGGCCCCGTCGAGGCGTACGGGGTGCCGGTCGGCGCGAGTGCCCGGTTCAGGGCCCGGTTGACCCGGGTCGACGGCGTGTCCACCCCTTGGAGGTCGACGGGGACGAACTCGCGGACGAGAGCCGCGGGACTCGAACCGCCGGCCTTCGTGCCGAGGTAGTAGACCGGCAGGGCGACGACGGCGCCGTTCCCGGTCGACGTGCCGGTCGTTGTCCCGGAGACCCGTGTGGACGGGCCCGAGCTGGAACCGGTGGCTGTCCCGGTCGCCGGGCCCGTCGGGGCCGTGCTCGACCCGGTGCCGCCCGGCAGTGCTGTGCCGTTGCGGTCGGCGACGGCCACGCCGATCGCGACAGCGGCGACGACAGCGGCCGCGGCCGCTCCCGCGGCGAGCCAGGTGAGGCGGGCCCGGGGTGCCTGGCGGAACGGCTCGTCGACGAGGGTCGCGACCGGTGGTTGCTGCGCGTCGCGCAGGATGGCGCCGAGGCGCTCAGGGGGAGTGACCTGCCCGGCGTCGTGCGCGAGGGCGTGGCGCAGCGCGTCCTCGGTGTCCGTGAAGTCGCCCTGGGTGTGGTCGTTCATCGGAGGCTCCCATCCGTCGTGGCCGAGCGCAGGGCCGACAGGCCGCGGTGCGCATGGGACTTCACCGCGCCGCGCGAGATGCCCAGTGCCGCGGCGATCCCGGCCTCGTCGAGGTCGACGTAGTAGCGCAGCGTGAGTACTTCGCGTTGGCGGTCGGGAAGGGTGGCGAGCAGGGCGAGGATGCGGTCGTGCCGCTCGGAGACGAGCGCCCGGTCTTCGGCGCTGGGCTCGGACCGGCTGCCGAGCGCCCGTCCGCTCGCGATGTCGGCGAGGTGCTGGCGGCGGACCACCTTGTCGTGGCGCAGGGCCGAGCGGGCCTTGTTGACCACCGTCCGCCGCAGGTAGCCCACGGCCCGGTCCTCGTCCTCCAGCCGGTCCCACTGCCGGTGCAGCGCCACGAAACTGTCCTGGGCGATCTCCTCGGCGACCCCTTGGTCGTGCACGAGCAGCCACGCGAGCCGGACCATCGCGGCCCAGTGCGCGGCATACAACACCGTGACGGCCGCGTCGGCGCGCCCGAGCCGGACCGGGTCCTCGCGGCTGTGCATGAGTCCAATCGTCACGCATCATCCACGCGCGAGCGTCCCGATCGGTTTACCCGGGGCCGGTAGTGTCCAGAACATGTCGTTTGCCGCGGACCCGGACTGCCTGTTCTGCAAGCTCATCGCCGGGGACATCCCTGCCGACGTCGTCCACGAGACGGGGGCGACCTTCGCCTTCCGGGACGTCCAACCGCAGGCACCCACCCACGTCCTGGTCATCCCGCGGCGGCACGTGCCCGACATCGCCTCGCTCGTCGCTGCGGCGCCGACGGAGGTCGAGGCCTTGTTCGCGGCCGCCGCCGCCGTGGCCGAGCAGGAGGGCCTCACCGGGGCCGACGCCGGCTACCGGATGGTCGCCAACACCGGCCCGGC
>JBDTBX010000314.1:0-6552 GCA_039923915.1 Nostocoides sp.
CTCGTCCGTTGCGCCGCCACGACGATGTGCCCGTCCCGTTCGGCGAGTCCGTGCTCGGTCGCGTTCTGAACCAGCTCGGAGATGATCATCGCCAGCGCCGATGCGTCCTCGGCGGCCATCCGCCCGAAGCTCCCGGTCACCGTCGAGTCAACTCGGTGCTCGCCGGTCGCCACCTCGACCACGGCCTGCAGGCCGCGGACCGCGATGTCGTCGAAGTTCACCGTGTCCTGGAAGCCCTCGCTCAGCGTCTCGTGCACGAGGGCGATCACCCCGACCCGTCGGACGGCTTCCTCCAGGGCCATCCGGCCCTCCGGCGTCTGGATCCGCCGGGCCTGGAGACGCAGCAGGGCGGCGACCGTCTGCAGGTTGTTCTTGACCCGGTGGTGGATCTCGCGGATCGTCGCGTCCTTGGTCATCAGTTCGCGCTCGCGGCGACGCAGCTCGCTCACGTCGCGGAGGAGCAACAGGGCGCCGACGCGCACACCGGCGCGGGTGAGCGGGAGGGCACGCATCGACACGGTCGCGCCGCGCGAGGTCACCTCCGAGCGCCAGGGCGCGCGCCCGGTGACGACCAGGGCGAGTGACTCATCAACCGGCGACTCGCTGCGCTGGACGAGGTCGGTCACGATCCGGGCCAGGTTGCGGTCGAGGACGGCCTCGTGGTGGCCGAGTCGGTGGAGCGCGGAGATGGCGTTCGGACTGGCATACGCGACGGTGCCGTCGACGTCGAGCCGGACGACCCCGTCTCCGACCCGCGGCGCGCCGCGGCGCATCCCCGTCGGGGACGACGCGCTGGGGAAGTCACCGGCGCAGATCATCGCGACGAGTGCATCGGCGAGCGAACGGTAGGTGTCCTCCATCCGGCTGGGGTCGCGCCGGCTCGACGTCGCCGCGTGGCGGGTCAGGACGGCGAGGGGTATGCCGCGGTGCACGACCGGGATCGCCTCCTCCAGGACCTCGGTGTCACCGCGCCGGACGGGAGCCTCGTCGCGGATGATCCGGCCGGTGCGGTAGGCCATGCCGATCGACGGGTTGGCCAGCCCATCGAGGACGGTGCCGACCACGTCGTCGTAGAAGACCATCGGGCCGGTGTTGGGCCGGACGTGCGCGACGACCTGCCAGTTGCCGCCCTCCAACGCCGGGACGAGCAGCGTCAGGTCGGCGAAGGCCAGGTCGGAGACGAGCTGCCAGTCGCCGACGAGGAGGTGCAACCAGTCCACCTGGGCGTCGGTCAGGCTCGTCACCGCGCGCAGGTGGTGGTTGAGCGTGGGCATCGGCCCAGACTAGTGATGGCCCGGCTGAGGGCTCAGCTGGCCGTTCCGGCGCGGATCACCGAGCGCAGGGTGCGCAGCGCCACCGACAGGGCCGCCAGGTTCGGGTGGTCCAGCTTGGTGATACTGGCCAGCGACCGCTTGGCCCGGGTCAGCGTGTCGTGGTTGGCCTTGGCCCAGGTCTCGAAGCGGGCGACCGAGTCGGACGCGGCAGGGTCGACGGCGGTGTCCACGTCGGCGTCGGAACCGGCATCCGCGTGGACGGACCGCACCGGCGCGGCGTCCATCACCGAACGGGTCAGTGACTCGCAGGCGGCATACAGGTCGTCGCGCATCGCGCCGCGGGCCAAGGCGTCCCACGGGTCCTCGCGGGGCAGGTTCGTGACCCGGTTGAGCATCGTGTCGATGCCGAACTTCTCCGAGACGAGGTAGTAGAGCTGCGCCACCTCGGTCGCGGGTTCCCCTGTGTCGGAGGCGATCTCGACGATATCGAGCAACGAGTACTGGTCGAGCAGGGACGCCGAGCGAAGCGCGAGGTCGGCCGGGCAGCCCAGCTTCTCCAGCTCTCGGCTCCGGCGCTCGAGCCGCTTGCGCTCCGAACCTCGGAGCAGCTCGGGCATCTGCGGACCGAGCTCGGCGACGACCCCCCCGAACCGGCTGATCTCTGCGGCGATGTCGAGGTGGGCCGGCCGGGACGCGAGGAACCAGCGCACGGCGCGGTCCAACAGCCGCCGGAACTCGAGGTAGAGCTGGGTCTGGGCCACCGTCGGGACGACGTTGTCCAGCGCCTCCACGGCTCCGGCGAACGACGCCAGGTCGAAGATCTCGCGACACACGACGAAGGCGCGCGCGACCTGCTCGGCCGTCGCGCCGGTCTCCTCGATGGCTCGGAAGACGAACGTGATCCCGCCCCTGTTGACCATCGAGTTGGCCACCGCGTTGGTGACGATCTCGCGGCGCAGGGGGTGGACGGCCAGCTCACCGGCATACCGCTCCCGCATCGCCCAGGGGAAGTAGTCGGCGAGCGTCTGCCGGAACCACGGGTCGTCGGGCAGCTCGGTCGGGAGCAGGTCGTGCTTGAGGGCGAGCTTGGAGTAGGCCACGAGGACCGCGAACTCCGGCGACTTCAGCCCGAGTCCCTCCCGCGCACGCCCCGCCAGCTCGGCATCGGTGGGGAGGAACTCCAGGGCACGGTCGAGGTCACCGCGGTCCTCCAGCCACTGGATCAGTCGCTGGTGGACGCTCAACATCGGGGCCTCCTGGGCCCGCGCGTTGCCCAACAGGACGTTCTGCTCATAGTTGTCGCTGAGCACCTGGTGGGCGATCTCGTCGGTCATCGAGGCGAGGAAGACGTTGCGGCGCTCGGTGTCCAAACCACCCGCGCGCACGACGTCGCCGAGACAGATCTTGATGTTGACCTCGTGGTCGGAGGTGTCGACACCGGCGGAGTTGTCGATGGCGTCGGTGTTGACCCGGACGCCGTTCAACGCCGCCTCGACCCGACCCAGCTGGGTGAGACCGAGGTTGCCACCCTCGCCGACAACCTTGCAGCGCAACGCCTTTCCGTCGACCCTGATGGCGTCGTTGGCGCGGTCGCCGACGTCGGCGTCGGACTCCGTCGTCGCCTTGACGTAGGTGCCGATGCCGCCGTTCCAGAGCAGGTCGACAGGGGCGAGCAGGATCGCCTTCATCAGCTCGGCCGGGGTGAGCGACTGGGCGTTCTTCAAGCCGAGTGCCTCGGCCATCTGCGAAGAGACCGGGATCGACTTCAGCGACCTCGAGAAGACGCCCCCACCCTCGCTGATGAGCGAGGTGTCGTAGTCGGCCCACGAGGACCGGGGCAGGTCGAAGAGGCGCTGACGCTCGGGGAACGACTGTGCCGCAACAGGATTGGGGTCGACGAAGATGTGTCTGTGGTCGAACGCCGCGACGAGCCTGATGTGCTGGGAGAGCAGCATCCCGTTGCCGAACACGTCGCCGCTCATGTCGCCGACGCCGACGACGGTGAAGTCCTGGGCCTGGGTGTCGATGCCCATCTCACGGAAGTGTCGCTTCACCGACTCCCACGCACCGCGCGCGGTGATGCCCATCGCCTTGTGGTCGTAGCCCGCGGAGCCGCCGGACGCGAACGCGTCGTCGAGCCAGTACCCGTAGGACTGCGCCACGCCGTTGGCGATGTCGGAGAACGTGGCCGTGCCCTTGTCGGCCGCGACGACGAGGTAGGGGTCGTCGCCGTCGTGCCGCACGACGTCGCGGGGCGGCTCGACCGACCCGCCGACCCGGTTGTCGGTGACGTCGAGCAGGCCGCAGATGAACGTCTTGTACGCCGCGATGCCCTCGGCGAGCCAGGCGTCACGGTCGACACCAGGGTCGGGCAGCTGCTTGGCGAAGAAGCCGCCCTTGGAGCCGGTCGGCACGATGACGGCGTTCTTGACCGTCTGCGCCTTGACCAGGCCGAGCACCTCAGTGCGGACGTCCTCGCGCCGGTCGCTCCAGCGCAGGCCGCCGCGTGCCACCGGTCCGAAGCGCAGGTGCACTCCTTCGACGCGCGGGCTGTAGACCCAGATCTCGAACTTCGGCCGCGGCGACGGCAGGTTGGGGATGGCCCGCGGGTCCAGCTTGAGCGAGACATAGGACTTGGGCTGGCCGTCGGCGTCCGGCTGGTAGTAGTTGGTCCGCAGGCCGGCCCGGATCACGGCGAGGAAAGCCCGGATGATCCGGTCCTGGTCGAGCGAGGTCACGGCGTCCAGAGCAGCAGAGACAGCGGCGACCACCGTCTCGACCGCCGCATCGCGCTCCGCACTCGACTGTCCGGCATACGAACTGGGGTTGAACTGCGCGTCCCACCCCTCCACGAGCAGGCGCGCGATGTCACCGTTGGCGACGAGCGTGCTCTCGAGGTAGGCCTGGCTGAAGGTGCCGCGCGTCTGCCGGAGGTACTTGGCGACGGCGCGCAGGATGACGACCTGGCGCCACTGCAGACCGGCCCCGAGGACGAGGGCGTTGAACCCGTCGGACTCCGCGCGACCGTCCCAGACGGCCGCGAAGGCGCCCTCGAAGAGCTGGCGCATCTCCTCGTGCGGGAGCTGGGCCCAGGTGTCCTCGGACCCGACGCGCAGGCCGAAGTCGTAGACGTGCAGCTGGGTGCCGTCGGCGCGGGTGACCTCGTAGGGCTGCTCGTCGACGACCTCGACGCCGAGGTGGGTGAACAGGGGCAGCACCTTGGTCAGGGAGATGGTCCGGCGACGGAACAGCTTGAACCGGCGCATGCCATTGGGGCTGTCACCCTTGTAGAGGGTCAGGTCGGTGCGCTCGGGGTTGTCGCGGTCGGACGCGACCGCCTCGAGGTGGCTGATGTCGGCGAGCGTCGAGGCCATCCCGAAGCGCTGCTCGTAGGCCGTGGGGAAGGCCTTGCCGTACTGCATCCGCAGCCGCGCGCCCTCGTCCTCGTCGTGGCGCTCACGGGCAGCCGCGTGCAGCTTCTCGTCCCACGTGCGGGCGGCGTCGACGAGCCGGTCCTCGAGGGCGGCGAGCTGCTCGTCGGTCAGGTCGGGGATCGGCGTGCCTGCCGGCATCCGGACCACGAAGTGCAACCGGGCCAGCGCGCTCTCGGAGACGCGTGTCGTGTAGTCGACCGTCGAGCCGCCGAAGGCCAGCCGCAGGACGTCGGCCATCCTCAGCCGCACCGCCGTGTTGTAGTGGTCGCGCGGCAGGTAGACGAGGCAGGACACGAACCGGCCGAAGTCGTCGTGGCGGAGGAAGAGCTTGGTCGTGCGGCGCTCCTGGAGGGGCAGGACGGCCGTCGCGACGTCGGACAGGTGCTCCTCGCTCGCCTGGAAGATCTCGTCGCGCGGATAGTCCTCCAGGATCCCGACGAGGTCCTTGCCGGAGTGCGAGTCGTCGGTGAAGCCGGAGCGCCGCAGGACCCCCCGCATCTTGTCGGCGATGATCGGGATCTTCAGGACCGACTCGGTGTAGGCGGTCGAGGTGAACAGGCCGATGAACCGGCACTCGCCCACGACGTCGCCAGCCGCGTCGGTGCGCTTGACACTGACGTAGTCGAGGTGGACCGGGCGGTGCACGGTCGAGCGGGTGTTGGCCTTGGTGATCACGAGCAGGCCGGGCTCGCGAGCCTTGAGCGACGCGCGCGCGGACAGCGTGACGGTACTGCGGTCGGCGGTCGGGTCGTTGCGCAACAGGCCCAGCCCAGTGCCCTGCTCGGCGCACATCGTGTCGGCGCCGCCGTCGGCGGGTGGGGTCAGGGCGTACTCGCGGTAGCCGAGGAAGGTGAAGTGGTTGTCGGCCATCCAGCGCAGGAAGGTGGCGGCGTCCGTCGCCTCGCTCGCCGGGTGCCCAGCGGGCGGGTCGGCCTCGACGGCGACCGCCAGGTCGAGGGCACGCTGGCGCATCTTGGCCCAGTCCTCGACCGACTCCCGCACGTCGACGAGGACGGCGCGCAGCCGCTCGGTGAGCCTAG
Organism: Nostocoides sp.; assembly: GCA_039923915.1. Classification (GTDB taxonomy): domain Bacteria; phylum Actinomycetota; class Actinomycetes; order Actinomycetales; family Dermatophilaceae; genus Nostocoides. Next base: position 5,749 of record JBDTBX010000314.1, read on the forward strand.
CCGCTTCCGCACTGTCGACCGGGTCGATCTCCAGGGTCATCCACGACTCGCGGAGCTGCCCGAACGGCACCTTGTCCGACTCCTCCTCACCTGAGTCCAGCACGATCTGCTCCAGGTCGCCTAGAACGTTGCGCCGGACCGTCATCACCGGGTGGATGACGAGGTGGACGCCGGCTCCTCCCCCAAAACCGCCCACACCGTCGGACACGACAGCAGCGACCGAGTCGACGAGGAACGGCATGTCATCGACGACCACCTGGACGATCGAGTGGCTGCTCGTCCAGCCGTCGGTGTCAAGGGTCGGCCGGTACACGTGGACGGCGGCGTGCGCCTCTGGGCGGGTAGCAGCCAACGTGAGCTGGTCACGCACCATGCCGGCAAGGATCTCGGCGGTCTTGGTGCACAGGTCCTCGCTGGCGACGTGGCGGAAGTAGCGCACCACGAGTGCCTCATGGGACTCACCCCCGTCCGCTGCATCGACGATCCGGGCGGCAGCGCTGAGCAACTGACCGCGTGAACGCGCCAAAGCGTCGTGCATGGTCGGGTTCGATCCTCGTCGTCTCGGTGAGTCACCGGAACACCACCGTGTGTTCCCGCTCGACTCTATCCCGTGCCCCGTGGCCCCGGACGTGTCCCCTGTGGGTAACTTCGCGGCCGGTCGCGGCGATCTCGTTACAGTGGCGACGTGCCCACCCACCGCGTCGACCCCGTCGCGCTCCAAGCGGTCGGGCAGGCGCTGGCGCCGCTGCGGGAGCGGGTCGCCGATGCCGAGGAGGACCTGCTCGGCCAACCCGTCCTCGCCGG
>JBDTBX010000315.1:0-3136 GCA_039923915.1 Nostocoides sp.
CAGTGGTCGGTGGCGATGCCGACGACATCAACCGCCCCGATTCCGTTGTCCCGCAACCACTCCGCGAGGTCGACTCGGTGACCGGCGGCCGTCGTGGACCCCTCAAACCCACTGTAGGCGGCGGCGTCCAGACCCTTGCGGAAGATGGCGTCGACATGCTCCAGACCCCGACCCAGGTCAGGGTGGAACAGGGCGCCGTCGGTGCCGGCCACGCAGTGCACGGGCCAGGTGTCGACGTAGTCCGGCTGGGCGCTGAAGTGGGTGCCGGGGTCCTGGTGCCAGTCGGCGGTGGCGAGGATCGCGGCATACACATCCCGTTGGGCCACCACGTGATCGGACACCCTCGTCGCGACGTCCGATCCGCCGGCGACGGGGAGGCTGCCGCCCTCGCAGAAGTCGTTCTGGATGTCGACGAGGATGAGCGCCCGACGCGTCCCGCTGGTCATGCCGCCACGTTATGGCGTGATGGCGTCGCGGAGGGCGCCCAGTCCGGCGACGACTTCGCGGTAGGTCGTCGAGAGTGGCGACAGGCCGATCCGGATGCCGTTCGGGTCGCGGTAGTCGGGGATGACGCCCTGCTCCCAGAGCCGGGCGGTCACGTCCTTGAAGCCGGGCCGGGCGATCGTCAGGTGCCCGCCCCGTCGGGCGTGGTCACGCGGCGAGGCGACGGTCACGCCCATCGGCACCAGCCACTCGTCGACCATGTCGAGGGCGAAGTCGGTGAGGGCGAGCGACTTGGTGCGCACGGCGTGGATGCCGACCTCGCCCAGCACCGCGGCATACGACTCGAGCGGGACCATGCCGAGGACGGATGGCGTTCCGCTCAGCCAGGACCGAATGCCTTCTGCCGCGACGTATCCCGGGCCCATCGTGAACGGATCCCGCCGCCCGATCCAGCCCCAGATCGGTTGTTGGAGATGGCCGTGGTGGCGGGCGGCGACGTAGCCGAAGGCCGGTGACCCCGGCCCCCCGTTGAGATACTTGTAGCTGCACCCGACCGCGAGGTCGGCGCCCCACGCATCGAGCTCGATCGGGACCGAGCCGCCGGAGTGGCACAGGTCCCAGAGGACGAGCCCGCCGGCCTCGTGGACAACGCGCGTGATGGCCGGTGCGTCGGCGAGCCAGGCGGACCGATAGGCGACATGGCTGAACACCGCCAGAGCAGTGCGCCCGCCCACAGTCGCCCGCACCTGGGCCGGGGTGACTCCCTCGGCCGGGTCGGTCTCGATCCAGCGGAGAGTGAGGCCGCGCTCGGCAGCGATGCCTTCGAGGAGGTAGCGGTCGGTCGGGAAGTTGTCGGTGTCCAGGACGATCTCGTCGCGACCGGCGCGGTGCTGCGCGTCGACGGCGGCGCGGCTCAGTTTGTAGAGCATGACTGTCGTCGATTCGCCGATGAAGGTCTGCCCCGGGGCGGCACCGAGCGCGACCCGGCCGAGCTGGTCGCCGAGGGTGAGTGGCAGGTCCAGCCAGCGCTCGTCCCAGCCGCGGATGAGTCGCCCGCCCCACTCGCCCGTCGTGAAGTCGCGCAGCCGGTCGGCGGTGACCCGCAGCGGTCGGCCGAGCGAGTTGCCGTCGAAGTAGGCAACGAGGCTCGCCGGGCCCGGCTCGACGAACTGTTCGGCGTAGGACGCGAGCGGATCGGCCGCGTCGAGGGGGCCGGCCTCTGCAGTGAAGTCGCGCATGACCTGAGGATATCGGCCGAGGGCGGCTCAGTGACCGAGGTAGGTCGTGGGGATGGCTGGTTCGCCGCGGGAGAGCTGGTGGGCCGAGCGCGGCAGCTCGGCGACCGACGCCTCGTGCCGCGACCGAGCCACCTCCAGCGACCCGTAGGCCGCGCCCACGACCGAGCCGTCGACGATGTAGTCGACCATCAGGTCACGGTCGTCGCCGTCGTCCACGGGTCGTGCCCCGATGCCGATGACCTCGGCCTCGGCGATCCCCAGCCGGTTGCGTCGCCGCATCGCCCACTTGCGCCCCCCGACCGACACCTTGTCCTTGCTGGCCTTGGCGACCGGGACGAGTGCTCCGGAGTCGTCGCTGCGGGAGACCAGCTTGTAGACCATGCCGGCCGTCGGTGCGCCCGACCCGGTGACCAGCTGGGTCCCCACGCCGTAGGCGTCGACGGGCGCGGCCGCCAGGGCGGCGATGGCGAACTCGTCGAGGTCGGACGTCACGACGATCTTGGTCCCGGTGGCCCCGAGCGAGTCGAGGAGGCCCCGCACCTGTTGCGCCTGCTCGATGAGGTCGCCCGAGTCCAGCCGCACCGCGCCCAGGTCGGTCCCCGCGACCTCGATCGCCGTCCGCACAGCCGTCTCGACGTCGTAGGTGTCGACGAGCAGGGTCGTCCCGACCCCGAGGGCCGCCACCTGCGCCCGGAACGCCGAGCGTTCGTCGTCGTACAGCAGGGTGAACGCATGGGCTGCCGTCCCGGTCGTCGGCACCCCGTAGCGCCGTCCGGCCTCGAGGTTCGAGGTCGGCCCGAAGCCGGCGATGTGGGCCGCGCGAGCAGCAGCCACGGCCGCCACCTCGTGCGTCCGACGCGACCCCATCTCGATGCAGGGTCGCGTCCCGGCAGCGCCGGTCATCCGCGACGCGGCGGAGGCAATGGCACTGTCGTGGTTGAGGATCGACAGCACGAGGGTCTCGAGGACGACCCCGTGCGCGAAGTCCGACTCGACCACCAGCACCGGTGACCCGGGGAAGTAGCACTCCCCCTCGGCATACCCCGTGATCGTGCCGTTGAAGCGGTAGTCGGCAAGGAAGCTGAGGGCAGCCGACCCGACCACACCACCCGCCCGAAGTGAGGACAGCTCGGCGTCGCCGAACCGGAACGCGCAGATCGCGTCGAGCACTCGCCCGCTCCCCGCCACGATGCCATAGCGCCGGCCGTCGGGGAGTCGCCGGGCGAACACCTCGAAGACACAGCGCCGCCCGGCCGCGCCGGAGCGCAGTGCGGCGTCGAGCATGGTCAGCTCGTAGTGGTCGGTGAGGAGCGCGGTACTGGTCGCCACGCACCCAGCCTATGGAGCGATCGCCGCGTTGATCTGGTCGACCACCGCTCGGGCATCCCCGACCGTCAGGTAGAGCCGGTCGTATGCCGCGCCGGCGAGCTCGACCTCGACCGTCTGGTGGCCGC
>JBDTBX010000316.1:0-4651 GCA_039923915.1 Nostocoides sp.
GACCCGGACGATGGGCGCGGTGCGCCGCAGGGCGTCGTGCGGAGCCTCGATCCGCGCGAGCATTCCTGACTCGATGAGGGCCTCGACGGCCACCGTCCGGGAGTAGCCGCCGGAGAGAACCGCCGCCCCGGCCTCGCGGGCTCGTGCCAGCAGGACGTCGCGGACGTGCGGGTAGGGCGCGCGCGGCTCGTCGAGCAGGTCGTCACCGTCGTCCCACCACACGACCAGCCCGAGGTCGCGCACCGGCGCAAAGGCGGCAGCGCGGGTGCCGAGGACGATCCGCGCCTGGCCGCGAAGGGCCTTGAGCCAGGCGGTCCACCGGGCCTGCGGCCCCTGGTCGGCCGTGAGTCGGACGTATGCCGGGGAGTCCTGGAGCGCCTTGAGGGCGGCCTCGACGCGGGCCACATCACGGTGGTCGGGGACCACGATGACCGTCCCGCGGCCGGCAGCGGCCGCGGCCGCTGCTGCCTCGGCGAGCGCCGCCGGCCAGGCCAACTCCGGCTCGATGATGCCGGGCAGGGCCAGCCACGACGCACCCGGCGATCCGCCCGAGGCGACGTGGCCCAGGAAGGCGCGGGCTGCGGCATACGGGATCCAGGCGGACGGGGTGGTCGGCCCGCTCGACTCGACCGACCGTGGTACCGAAGCGGGCGTCTCGCGAGGCAGCGCCTTCTCGGCGGCCGCGTGCCGGGGCGGGATGGCCAGCCGCAGGACGTCGCCGACCGTGCCGGCCTTGTCGGCGGCGATCGCCCCAGCGACGGCAAGGAGGTGCGGGGTGAGGACCGGTTCGGGCGAGACGACCTTGCGCAGCGGTGTCAGCCGCCCGTCGTGCCCGGCCACCGCGGATCGCGCGACGACGAAGCCGTCGAGGTCCCGACCGGCGAACCGGACCTTGACCCGGACGCCCGACACGGCTTGCGCCGCCATCGACTCCGGGACGGAGTAGTCGAACGGCCGGTCGAGGTGGGCCAGGCCGGTGTCGACCCAGACCGAGGCGACGGGATCCACGGCAGCCAGCGGCGCCGAGGCCCGGCGTTTCGCAGCTGCTGCCCCATCACGGGCCGCCGAGCGCGCCGCCGCGACAGGGGTGAGCAGCTCGAGCTGCTCTCCGTCGGTCCCGCTCATGCGCCGAACCTATCGACCGGGGCCGACGTCGGCCCGGCGGGTTGCCCGTTGCGGAGCGAACCGACACATGCCCGGCATACCGAAGGAATCCCTCTGTCTGCCGGGCAATCATCGGGTCACCCGATAATGCGCGTCAGCCGTGGACGGCCTTCTGAAGGGCCTCGACCCGGTCGGTGCGCTCCCATGTGAACGGGTTGTCGACGCCGACGGCCTCGGTCCGGCCGAAGTGGCCGTAGGCCGCGGTCGGTCGGTAGATCGGGCGCAGCAGGTCCAGGTCGTGGACGATCGCGGCCGGGCGCAGGTCGAACACCGTGGCGATCGCCGCCTGGATCTTGTCGGTCGGGGCCTTCTCGGTGCCAAAGGTTTCGATGTAGAGACCGACCGGCTGGGCCTTGCCGATCGCATAGGCCACCTGGACCTCGCACCGGGAGGCGAGCCCGGCGGCGACGACGTTCTTGGCCACCCAGCGCATGGCATACGCGGCGCTCCGGTCGACCTTGGACGGGTCCTTGCCGGAGAAGGCGCCGCCGCCGTGGCGGGCCATGCCGCCGTAGGTGTCGACGATGATCTTGCGGCCGGTCAGGCCGGCGTCGCCCATCGGGCCGCCGATGACGAACTTGCCGGTCGGGTTGACCAGGGTGCGGTAGCCGGTGGTGTCCAGGCTGGTGCCTGCGTCGGCAAGCTCGGCCAGCACCGGCTTGATGACGTGCTGCTCGATGTCCGGAGTCAGCATGCCGTCGAGCGAGATCCCGTCGGCGTGCTGGGTGGACAGGACGACCGTGTCGAGGCGGACAGCGCGGTCGCCGTCGTACTCGATGGTGACCTGGGTCTTGCCGTCGGGCCGCAGGTAGGCGACGTCGCCGCTCTTGCGCACCTCGGTGAGCTTCTCGGCGAGCCGGTGGGCCAGGAAGATCGGCAGCGGCATCAGCTCGGTGGTGTCCTCGCAGGCGTAGCCGAACATCAGGCCCTGATCTCCGGCGCCCTGCTTGTCCATCGGGTCGATGCCGCCGGTGCGGCTCTCGTATGCCGTGTCGACGCCCTGGGCGATGTCGGGGCTCTGCTGGCCGATCGAGACCTCGACACCGCACGACGCGCCGTCGAAGCCCTTGGTGGAGGAGTCATAGCCGATCGCGAGCACGGTGTCGCGGACGATCTTGGGGATCTCGACGTAGGCCTGGGTCGTCACCTCGCCGGCAACGTGGACGAGTCCGGTCGTGACCATCGTCTCGACCGCGACACGCGAGCCCGGGTCCTGGTCGAGCATCGCATCCAGGATCGAGTCGGAGATCTGGTCGCAGATCTTGTCGGGGTGGCCCTCGGTGACCGACTCGGAGGTGAACAGACGTCCGGACACGCGGAACTCCTTGGCAGGTGCGGAAACGGTGCAAGCGGCGCCGAGTCTAATGGCACCCGGGGCGCACGCCCCCCGAGGCCCAATGGCCGGGCGGCGGGGCCGGTGAACAGACCGTGGTGGCGGCGCCCAGACCACTCTGAGATGCTTCTCCTCGCCCTCGGGCCCTCGGCCCGGCCTCCCGATCCATGGAGGAACTCGATGAGTTCCACACCCGACTTCCCGCTGACCTTCCGCGGCTACGACCCGGTCCGTGTCACCGCACACCTGCGCGCAGTGACTGAGTCCGCCGCTCAGCAGTCGTCAGCCGCCGAGGCCGAGCTGTCCGCGCAGCGGTCCGAGCTGGAGCGGCTGAACGCGCTCGTGGTCGAGCATGAGGCAATGATCGCCGGTCATGAGGCGACCCTGCGCGCCGGTTTCGCCCCGTCCTTCGCCCAGCTCGGCGAACGGGTCACCACGATCCTGTCCCTCGCCGAGGAGGAGGCGGCTGAGCTGCAGGCAGCGACCGCTTCCCGAGTGGCCCACCTCTTGGACGACGCTGAGCGCCGGGCCCGCGAGGTCCGCGCCACCGCCGACGCATACTCGACCCGTACCCGCGCCGACGCCGAGGCAGTGGCCATGGACCTGGTGGCCGTGGCCCGGACCCGGGCGGCGGCCACCCTTGCCGACGGCGAACGCGAGGCTCTGGTCCGACGGCAGGAGGCGGAGGCATTCTTCGAGACCACCCGCTCACACGCTGCGGCGGCTGCCACCGACTTCGAGGCGGCCCTCGCCGCTCGCCGCGAGCACTCCGACACCAGCCTTGAGGACCAGGTGGCCCAGCAGAACCGTCGCTTCCAGGCCGAGGAGGAACGGTTCACCCAGCTGGTCCACGACCGGGAGAGCGAGGACACATCCCTGCGCGCCGAACGAACCCGGTTGCTCGAGGAGGCCCGCGCGCAGGCGCTGCAGCTCGTCTCCGCAGCCGAGGCGCGAGCCGAGCGGGTCCGGGGCGACAGCGAGCGCGAGCTGGCTGCCGCCACCGTCCGGCGGGACGCCATCACCGCCCAGCTGGGCAACCTTCGCACCATGCTCGCCGCGGTGGGGGGTGAGGAGGCAGCACCGGCGATGTTCACCGGCTCCACCCCCACGAGTGAGCCCGACGGCACCGACCCGTTCAACGTCTCGGACGCCTCGCCGGAGCGCACTCAGCAGATCCTCGACAGCCTCGCACCCGAGACCGTCCCCGTCGCGCCCGCGGCCCAGCCGGACAGCGAGGCGATCGAGCCAACCGAGCCAACCCAGGATGCGGCAGCGGCCATCGAGCCGGCCACTGAGCCGCCCAGCGAGGCGATCGAGCCAACCGAGCCAACCGAGGATGCGGCAGCGGCCACCGCTGAAGCCGACCCCTCCGAGGCAGATCACCCAGAAGGCAATCTGGCCGACCGCTCGGCGAACGAGCCCAGTGCCGACAAGGTTCTCGTCGTGAAGGCCTCGAGCCGCCGCTGACGCAGCACCGGTCCGGACCGAGCCCGCCCTGGCTGGCCGCGGACGCCCGGTTACCCGACTGGTTACCCGACCGAAGTTGCTGTGTCCACATCACATCTGGTCGGGTAACCAGCGCGGTAACCGGTGGGATCGGAGCGGCTCAGTGCGCCGGAAGGACGGCGTCAGAGCAGGTCGGCGGCCGCGTCCCAGACGGCGGCGGCGATGTCGTCCTTGCTCGCCGGGCCGACGTCGGTGACGGCGTCACTGTCTCGGCGCAGGATATGCACCGTGTTGTCGTCCTTGCCGAACGTCTGGTCGGGTCCCACGTGGTTGACGACGAGCAGGTCGCACCCCTTGCGCGCCAGTTTCTCCCGACCCAGCTCGAGCACCGTGTGCTCGGCATCCCCGGTCTCGGCGGCGAACCCCACGATGACCGGGGTCGTCGCGATCCCTCGGTCGCCGACGATCCCAGCGAGGATGTCGGGGTTGCGCACGAGCGGGATCGTCGGCGCCGTGTCGGGATCGGCCGGGTCGTGCGTCTTCTTGATCTTGGACTCGACGTATGCCGCGGGCCGGAAGTCCGCGACGGCAGCCGCCATCACGACGACGTCGGCGTCGGTCACCAGGTCGGCGACGGCGGCCTGCAGCTCAAGCGCCGTTCCGACCCGCCGGACCTCCACCCCGTCGGGGTCGGCCAGGGCAGTGTGG
>JBDTBX010000317.1:0-4987 GCA_039923915.1 Nostocoides sp.
GGGGCAGGACCGCCTCGCGGATGAAGTCCTCGATGAAGCTCAGCGCCCGACCGGAGGCCGTGTAGTCCGCATAGGTCACCCGTCGGGGCCCGTACGGACCCTGCATCAGCTGGTCCTCGCCGATGACCGCATCACGAATCCGACAAAGCAGGGGCGTGTCCGTGGCTCGGGTGTCGTGCGCGCCCCTGAGCGACGGGCTCGGGTCCAGCCTGTTCGGCTCCATGGGAGTCATCGACGACGCTCCCTCCTGACGGGGTGATACCCAAGAGCGTATCCACGGCGAACAACCAAGGGATGCCGAAGGCGCGGCATCCACCCCGGTCAGTCCGGCTGGAAGCGGTAGCCCATGCCGGGCTCGGTCAACAGGTAGTGGGGACGGCTCGGGTCGGGCTCGAGCTTGCGGCGGAGCTGGGCGGCTCATCCACGGCGTTCGAGCGGACCCTGTCTGCCACCCGGTCGGCCCTGGCCGGCGCAGCGCGATGTCACTGGGATGCGCCCAGGAGGCCCCCGGAAGGCGGGACCTTCGTCACTGGCCACCTGGGCGCCCGGGGCGAACACTGGGCTTGTTGGCTTGGGAGTTTCCCGAGCCTGGCAAGGAGGTGGTTCCCATGATGGATTGGGGCAACGGTGGCTGGAGCGCCGGGGACTGGGTGGCAATGAGTTCCATGATGGTCGTTTTCTGGGGAGTTCTTGTCGCGTTGGTTGTTTGGTTCATGCGCACGAAGCGTGGCGACCGCAGTTCGAGTGGGTCCCCTGATCGCGCCGACGTGCTGTTGGCCGAACGGTTCGCCCGGGGCGAGATCGACAGCGAGGAGTTCACCCGTAGCCGCGAGTTGCTACGCGGCGCTGGTTCGAGCAAGGTAAGCGGAAGGAACTGAGAACGCTGGCGAAGTACGTGCCCCACGGTCAAGGGCGGCAACGACCCGTCGGCAGGGATCGCGACGGGCCAGATCCGTATGAAGCAGGCCTTTCGAAGCCTTGGACGGTCCCGGAGGGAGCCCGGTCGATCGAGCGCAACAGGAGTGCACACGACCGACCGGAAAGCCCGATCAGGACGTCAACATGTCCTTCATCTGCGCAATCTCGGCCGTCTGATCGGCCTCGATGGGGGCCGCCGACCGACGGCATGACGGGGCCGGACAGCGCAACTGCCTTGGCCGGTCCGTCCCCTGAGGGATCGGGCGCACGTCGGAGAGGGATCAGGTCTGGCTGGCGTGCTTGCGGCGGACGAGGACGGTCACCACGACGGCCGCCACGACGAGGGCGACGATCGCGATCGCCGCATCCGAGGCCAGCGCCTGCGCCCGCTGGAACGACCCGTGGGCCACGAACCCCAGCGCGATGCAGGCACCCACCCAGGACGACACCCCGATCAGGTCTGCGACGATGAACGGCCGGAACGGCATCAGGCCCATCCCCGCCAGCCAGGGAACGAACGATCGAACGAAGCCGACCCAACGGCCGGTCAGGACGGCCCGAGCACCGCGTGTGGCGATCCGGTCATGCGCCTGAGCCCAGCGTTCCGGACTGCGCCGGCGGCCGAGCCGGCTGGCCTCGAGGTGCGGGCCGAGCCGCCTCCCGAGCAGGTACCCGGTCGTGTCTCCCCCGACGGCCGCGACGATGGCCACGACCCCGAGCAGCCACCACGAGATGTTGCCGCGCGCCGCCAGCACCGACGCCAGCACGAGCACCGTCTCCCCCGGCAGCACGAGCCCGACGAAGAGGGCGGTCTCGCCGAAGATGACGGCGGCCGTCACGGCATACACGGGCCAGCCCGAGAGTCGGAGCAGGGTGTCGAAGAACGCGGACATGAGCGGCCGGGATCAGATCCCGAGGGCCTCACCTTCCGACGCGCCCGGGAGCTCGTTGTAGCCCTCGACCCGGTCCTGCCCGGACAGCCCGGCGATGGCATCCATGACATCGTCGGTCAGCTGGCGGCGCGCCCTACCCTGGGGCAGATCCGCGTAGGCCGCGGGGGTGATCGGTGTCCCGAACCGCACGGTGACCTTGGCCAGGGTCGGGAGGCGGGATCCGATGGGTTGGATCTTGGCGGTCCCCAACAGGCCCACGGGCACGACCGGGACCTGGGCCTTGAGCGCCAGCCAGGCAACGCCGGTGCGGCCACGGTAGAGCCGGCCGTCACGCGACCGCGTGCCCTCGGGGTAGATGCCGAACGCCTCGCCGGCGTTGAGCACGTCGAGCGCGGACTCGAGGGAGTCCTGGGCCGCACTCGGGCTGAGCCGGTCGACCGGGACCGCACCCATGCCCTCCATGAGCTCCCGCAGCATCGTCCCCCTCACACCCTCCCCCGTGAAGTAGTCGGACTTGGCGAGGAAGGCGACTCTGCGCGGCGCCGCCAGCGGGATGACGAACGAGTCGATGAACGACAGGTGGTTGCTCGCGAGGAGCACGCCACCGCAACGCGGCACGTTGTCGGTCCCCGTGATGGTGGGACGGTATGCCGCATGCGTGAGGGGCCGCAGTACGCCATGGACGGCGCGGTAGAGCATGGCCCGACGGTAGTCGCCTTCTGGCCCTGGCTCGACGACGGCCCACGGGGCGGCCCCCGATTCGTGGAGTGCGGGGCAGCAGGGGTGGTGCCGCGGCCGGGGCGTTCAGTCGTTGACCTCGTCGATGACGGTGCCTCCGAGGAGGCGTTCGACAACGGAGCGGCCGGACTCGGCGGCCTCGTCGACGGCCTCGTCGTCCTCACTCACGAGGTCCTCATCGGCAAGGTCGTCGGGGGGCGACGCAGCGGGTGCCGCGGCCGGCGCATCGGGAACGGCGGAAAGGTGCCGCCCGCCGGGGGCCGAGCCGGGCAGGCCGCTGGCCTCCTGCCCTTGCGCCCGTGCGGGACTGGGCGGGGAAGGACTGGCGGCCGCAGCGCTCGGAGAGTCGAGCCCGGGCGGGTCGACTCTCGCCCAGGACGGTGCCGTGGCTGCAGGCGGAGCAGCGGTCGCCCAGTCACCGGTTCCGGCATCGCGCGTGCGCGACGACGCGTCACGGGACGAGCCCGGGCCGGTCGCCGTGGGAGGAGGATCAGCGCCGGCAGCGCCCGGACCGCCCGGGGCCGCGGCTCCGGGAGGGCTGCCACTGTCGGCCGAAGGGCCTGCGGAGCCGGCTGGGGCCGACGGACCTGGGGGGCGGCCGGACCCGGCGGCAGCGATCACACCGTCGACGCGCGCGTCGACGCCCAGGACATCGATGAGTGCCTGTCGGACGAGTTCGGCGTGCGGACCGCTGCTGAAGGCCGTGAGCAGACCCGCGGTCGGCAGCGAGAGACTGAGTCGCTCCCCGTCGTAGGCGTGCACCTGGGCGTGCGCGGACAGCAACGTCCACGTCGTCCGCTTCAGGACGAAGGTCTTGGCCAGTACGTCGGGCCAGGCCCGGCGGATGGCAGACACGTCGATGCCGCCCGGACCGACGGCCGGGGCGGGCGCCGTGCGCTCAACCCTCTCGCCCCCATGGCTGGCCGGGTCCTCGGCAGGACCGGGCTCGCCATCCAGCGGGGGCGGTTCCTCGAGCCCCCGCACGATGTCACGCACCTCGCCCCCCGCTGCCGGCGGCGCCGAGGCGGGGTCCGGACCGGGTGACGACGTGAGCGGCGCCGCGACAGAGGGGGAGGCGACCGGCATACGGGCGCCGCTCGGAACCCCGCCGACGTCGAGGCGCCGCTCGAGGCGGTCCAGGCGCGCGGCATACCCGCTCTCCCCCGCGGCGCCGGGCAGCAGGACCCGGGCCGCGATCAGTTCGAGCTGGAGCCGAGGCGCGGTGGCACCGGTCATCTCGGTCAGCCCGGCATTGACGATGTCGGCGGCACGCGACAGCGAGCCGCCGCCGAAGGCCGCAGCCTGGGTGCGCATCCGCTCGACCTGGTCCTCGGGGAGCCCGCGCAGGACGGAGGTGGCGCCATCGGGGACCGCCGCGATGACGATGAGGTCGCGGAGCCGCTCCAGGACGTCCTCGACGAACCGGCGCGGATCCTGCCCGGTCTCGATCACCTTGTCGATGGACCCGAAGACCGTGGCGGCATCTCCGGCCGCGAAGGCGTTGACGACCGCATCGAGCAGCTCGCCGTCGGTGAACCCCAGCAGCGCCGCAGCCCCCTCGTAGGTCAGCCCCGACGGGCCCGACCCGGCAATCAGCTGGTCGAGGATCGACAGCGAGTCACGCACCGACCCGCCACCGGCACGGACGACGAACGACAGCACGCCCGGCGCGACGGCCACCCGCTCGAGCTCACACAACTCGGCCAGGTAGTCGGACAGCCGGGCCGGCGGCACGAGCCGGAACGGGTAGTGGTGGGTCCGCGACCGGATCGTGCCGATGACCTTCTCCGGCTCGGTCGTCGCGAAGATGAACTTCACGTGCTCGGGCGGTTCCTCGACGATCTTGAGCAGCGCGTTGAAGCCCTGCGGCGTCACCATGTGCGCCTCGTCGATGATGTAGACCTTGTAGCGGCTCTGCGCCGGCCCGTAGCTCGCCTTCTCGCGCAGGTCGCGGGCGTCGTCGACACCACCGTGGCTGGCGGCGTCGATCTCGATCACATCCATCGAGCCGGCGCCCCCACGTGACAGGGCCACGCACGAGTCACACTCGCCACACGGGGTCGAGGTCGGGCCCTTCTCGCAGTTCAGGCAACGGGCCAGGATCCGGGCGGAGGTCGTCTTGCCGCACCCGCGCGGGCCGCTGAAGAGGTAGGCATGGTTGACCCGACCGGTGTGCAGCGCCTGCATGAGCGGCTGGGTCACGTGCTCCTGCCCGATGACGTCCTCGAACGTCTCGGGCCGGTAGCGGCGGTACAGGGCGGTGCTCACCTTCGGAACCCTAACGGCCCGGAAGGACATCCCGTATGCCGCGCGCTCCCCTCATCCGGTCAGCCGCGGCCGGGCGAACGCCGGGGCCAGCCGAGTCAGGTCAGTCCGCAGTTGGTCGGTGCCGAACTGATCCTGCCGACCCCGTGCAGAGAGGAACTGGCACCCGCTCG
>JBDTBX010000318.1:0-2664 GCA_039923915.1 Nostocoides sp.
CCGGAAGGGAGCCGTGGCGAGCACTCCGGCCATGCCTCGCCGGTCCGCGACCACGGCGGTGGAGACCGCCGTCGCCGTCCCGCCCAGCAGCGCCAAGTCCCGTGCGTGCGCCACAGTCGTCGCGGCAGCCCTGCAGGAGATGAGCTCGGCGGTCGTCGCCGCAGAGGACGAGCTCGGCCGCATAGACGCCGTCGCCGGCGACGGCGATCACGGCCGGGGGATGGTCAAGGGTGTCGGTGCCGCCGTGACCGCGGCCGGATCGGCCGCCGAGGCCGGGGCCGGAGCCGGTTCGACCCTAGTCGCAGCCGGTGACGCCTTCGCCGATCAGGCCGGGGGGACGTCCGGCGTGCTCTGGGGCGCCGTCCTCGGAGCCATCGGGACGTCGTGGGGTGACATGGTAGCCCCGTCGGACACCGAGGTTGCGAACGGTGTGGCGGCCGGTCTGGAAGCGCTGTGTCGGCTGGGTGGTGCGACCGTCGGAGACAAGACGATGGTGGACGCCTACGTACCGTTCAGCGCGGCCCTGGCGAACGAGATCCGCTCTGGAGCAGCGCTGTCCGCAGCCTGGGCTACGGCGGCACAGACCAGCACGGCAGCGGCCGAAGGCACCGCCGCACTCAGCCCCAAGCTCGGGCGGGCCCGACCGCTTGCGGCCCGGAGCGTGGGCTCGGTCGATGCCGGTGCCACCTCCTTTGCCCTGTGCGCCAACGCCGTCGCTCGCGTTCTGCGGGGTGTGCGATGAGCGCCGCCACGACGGGGGGGACCCCGGCAGCGCCGCGACCCTGGCGGATCGTCGTCGGTTCCGACGAGGCCGGCCTCGACTACAAGACGATCCTCAAACGCGACCTCGAAGGCGACGACCGGGTGGTCGAGGTGATAGACGTAGGGGTAGGTGCCGACGAGACGACCGCCTACCCGCACGTCGCCGTGGCGGCCGCGCGGCTCGTGGCCTCGGGGGAGGCAGACCGGGCGCTCCTCGTCTGCGGTACGGGACTCGGAGTCGCGATCAGCGCAAATAAGGTCCACGGCATCCGTGCGGTGACAGCCCATGACGGCTTCTCGGTGGAAAGGGCGGTCCTGAGCAACGACGCGCAGATCCTGTGCTTCGGCCAGCGGGTGATAGGGATCGAGCTCGCGCGCAGGCTGGCCGGGGAGTGGCTCGACTACCACTTCGACCAGAACTCCGGATCCGCGGCGAAGGTCCGGGTCCTCAGTTCCTACGAGGACGAGGGCGGCCAAGCCGATCTTGCCCAGACGATCATGGATGGCGAAGAGCTCGTGAGGTCAGGCAAGCCCCACGTCACCACGGCGGCGGGCGTCGTCCAAGACATCCGCAACGAGCCGCACGACACGCACGAATCTCACCCCATCGAGGAGCACCATGCCTGAGCCCACGCCCATCATCGACCTGACCTTCGGGCTGGGCGGCCGCATTGCGGTCGTCACCGGGGGCGCCTCGGGGATCGGCGCCGCGGTTGCGGCTACCTTTGTGGCCAAGGGAGCCACCGTCGCCGTGGTCGACCTTGACGAGGCAGCTGCGCAGGCAACGGCCGACACGCTCGGCAGCGACAGCCGCGGGTTCGGCTGTGACGTCTCCGATGCCGCGGCGGTAACAAGCGCGATCGACGCCGTCTACGCGGCGTACGGGCGGATCGATGTGCTCGTCAACAGCGCCGGGATCGCCCTTCTCGGCCCGGCTGAGGAGCTGTCGTCAGAGGCCTTCGCAAAAACCATGTCGGTCAATGTCACAGGCACGTTCCTCGTGAGTCAGGCGGTCGGTCGTCATATGCTGGCGGCCGGTCGCGGCAAGATTGTCAACCTCGCGTCGCAAGCGGGCAGCGTCGCCCTCGATGAGCACGCAGCGTACTGCGCCTCGAAGTTCGCGGTCATCGGGCTGACCAAGGTGCTCGCTTCGGAGTGGGGGGGACGCGGGGTGACCGCCAACACCGTGTCGCCCACTGTCGTCCTCACCGACCTAGGGCGCAAAGCGTGGGAAGGGCCGAAGGGGGAGGCACACAAGGCGCAGATCCCGACGGGCAGGTTCGCCCTGCCCGAGGAGATCGCTGCCGCTGTGCTTTTCCTCTGCTCCAACGCCTCGGACATGATCAACGGCGCCGACCTCCTCGTAGACGGCGGTTACACGATCCGCTGAAGGCGAGGGAGTGCCGTCCGCTTCCATGACGGATGGCCGAAGGCGCCGGCCCAGGCGGTATCGACGATGTTGAGATCCGTACCGGTTGCCGCCGTGGGCGGGCCGTGGAGTGACGAACACCGGCATGGCGGAAGTTGTCAAGGTGTGCTGATCCGAGATGAAGGTCACGACGCGGGTTGGAAGACCGAACCCCACGTCACAGGTCGGACGGGAAGATGGAGTGCTCCGGCGCGGGTAGGGCTGAAGCACTTGGTGATTCGGCCCAGAGAACACCCCGTGGTGAGGCTGGCAGGCCCGGATCTGTCGAGGCACGTCTTTTCGCCGCCTGCAGATACGGCCCTCGACGGCCGATGGATCCAGCCGTCGATACCGCCGTGTCAAGGCGAGGGGGTCTCCTGTTCCGTGGGCGCTTTCTCGAGGTTGCCGATGCCGGTCTTGAGGCGACTGTGCGAGTGGCCGTAGGCGAAGTAGATGACGAAGCCCAGGACCAGCCACACAATGAAGCGCAGCCA
>JBDTBX010000319.1:0-7367 GCA_039923915.1 Nostocoides sp.
CCGATACGCGGGCGATGTCACCCCACAGGAGACGTATGCCGACCTCCAGGCCGACCCCGACGCCGTCCTCGTCGACGTGCGGACGATCGCCGAATGGAACTATGTGGGCCTGCCCGACCTGTCCGGCATCGGCAAGCGGGTCGTGACCGTCGAGTGGCAGCGCTACCCCGACGGGCAGGTCAACGCCGCGTTCGTCGACCAGCTCGGTGAGGCGGGCATCCAGGCCGGGGCGCCGCTCTACTTCCTCTGCCGGTCGGGCGTCCGCTCCAAGGCGGCTGCTGCCGCCGCCACCGACGCGGGCCTCGGCCCGGCGTACAACGTCCTCGACGGCTTCGAGGGCCCGCACGACGGTTCCAGCCACCGGAGCGTCGCCGGGTGGAAGACCGACGGCCTGCCGTGGAGGCAAGGATGACCGAGCGCGCCCTCCCCGACAAAGAACTCCGGCCCGACACCCTCGCAGTCCGGGGTGGCACCACGCGCAGCCAGTTCGACGAGACGAGTGAGGCGACCTTCCTCACGAGCGGTTTCGTCTATGACAGCGCCGAGCAGGCCGAGGCTGCGTTCAAGGACGAGATCGACAAGTTCATCTACAGTCGCTACGGCAATCCGACGGTGGCCATGTTCGAGGAGCGGCTGCGGCTGCTCGAGGGGGCCGAGGCCTGCTACGCCACCGCGTCCGGTATGGCTGCGGTGTTCTTGGCCCTCGCAGCGCTGCTCGGCCAAGGTGATCGCGTCGTGTCCAGCCGGGCGCTGTTCGGGTCCTGCTTCGTCATCCTCGACGAGATCCTGCCCCGCTGGGGCGTCGAGACCGTGTTCGTCGACGGGCCCGACCTGGACCAGTGGCGGGCGGCCCTCTCGGTGCCGACGACCGCCGTGTTCTTCGAGACACCGAGCAACCCGATGCAGGAGCTCGTCGACATCCGCGGCGTGTCCGACCTGGCCCATGCCGCCGGCGCCAAGGTCGTCGTCGACAACGTCTTCGGCACCCCCGTCTTCTCCAAGCCGCTCGACCACGGAGCCGACATCGTCGTGTACTCCGCCACCAAACACATCGACGGCCAGGGGCGCGTCCTCGGTGGTGCAGTCCTCGGCCCCGCCGACTTCATCGGCGGCCCGGTCAAGAGTCTCGTGCGTCACACCGGACCATCGATGAGCCCGTTCAACGCCTGGGTGCTGCTCAAGGGCCTGGAGACGATGGGCCTTCGGGTCGAGAAGATGGCCGCCAACGCCTATGCCGTGGCGGAACACCTGGCTGCACACCCGCGGGTGACCACGGTGATCTATCCCTTCCTCCCCAGTCACCCGCAACACGAGCTGGCCAAACGGCAGATGCTCGGTGGGGGCACCGTCGTCACCTTCGCCATCGACGGCGGCCGCGAGGAGGCGTTCCGCGTCATGAACGCCCTCACCCTCGTCGACATCAGCAACAACCTCGGCGACACCAAGTCGCTCGTCACCCACCCGACGACGACGACCCACCGCCGGCTGACCGAGGAGGCCCGCCGGGCGGTCGGTATCACGCCGGGCACGATCCGCATCTCGGTCGGTCTCGAGGACGTCCGCGACCTCATCGACGACCTCGACGCAGCCCTCACCGCTGCCTTTCCCACCTAGCCGGATCCGCTTCCGTGGCAACGCTGCTCGTGGTCCACCACACGGTCTCCCCACCCCTCGCGGAGCTGTTTGACGCAGTGCTCGCCGGGGCGAGAGACGACGGGATCGAGGGCGTCGAGGTCGTATGCCGCGCGGCCCTGTCCGCGACCGCGTCCGACGTCCTGGCCGCTGACGGCTACCTGCTCGGTACGCCCGCCAACCTGGGCTACATGTCGGGAGCCCTCAAGCACTTCTTCGACACGATCTACTACCCCTGCCTGGCCGAGACCGTGGGGCGACCCTTCGGCTACTGGGTCCACGGCAACAACGACACGACCGGCGCGCAACGCTCGATCGAGGCGGTGACGACCGGGCTCCAGTGGCGGCTCGTCGCCACCCCGCTCCTCGTCACGGGTGCGCTGGACCGCGAGGTCGACCACGCGGCATACGAGCTCGGCGGGACCGTCGCGGCCACCATCGCCGACTGAAACCGGCGGACTCCGCAGGTCGGCAAGTCCGGCCGGCCAGCCTTCGTGGATCGGATCAGGCGATGACCTGACCGTCCCCGGCCATGAGTTGACCCTGATCGGGCTTGGTCAGGCACTGAACTGCTCGCTTGCAACTGGGGAACTGGCACGTTCATCGTCCCATTGTCGAAGCGCAACCACTATGACGCGCGAGGCGCCCGTGAGCTGTCGTGCTCAAGAGGTGACGGCTAGCGCCGCCGTCGCCAGGACGACCGTCGCGACCGCACAGGCGAGCCCGGCGAGTGCCAGCTTGAGCG
Organism: Nostocoides sp.; assembly: GCA_039923915.1. Classification (GTDB taxonomy): domain Bacteria; phylum Actinomycetota; class Actinomycetes; order Actinomycetales; family Dermatophilaceae; genus Nostocoides. The sequence continues at coordinate 2,378 of JBDTBX010000319.1, forward strand.
GCGGGATCGTCACGCCGGCCGATCGGCAGCGCTGCAGCCACAGCAGGGTGGCCAGCGACCCCCAGGGAGTCACGAGGGGGCCGGCGTTGACGCCGATGAGCAGCGCCATCAGCCGGGCCGGAACGGCAGCGACTGTCGGCTCCAGGGCGAGGTAGGCGGGCAGGTTGTTGACCGTGTTGGCCACTCCGGCACCGACGGCGGCGACACGCAGCAGGGCACCTGTCGAGGTGCCGGACCCCGCCCACCCGGCGAGCTGCACGGTCAGGCCCTGGCCGTTGGCCCAGGTGACGAGCGCGGCAACGGCGGCGAAGCCGAGCGCCATCAGCCACGGCACGCTGATCGTCCGCAGCAGCGCGGGGGAGCGCCACAGGGCGGCAGCGACGAGGACGACGGCCGAGCCGGTCGAGACCCAGGCGGGGGGTAGGCCGATTGCAAAGAGCGGCCCGACAACGACGCACACGATCCCGGCGGTCCACAGCAGCCCGCGGTCGTGTGGGACCGGTGGCGCGTCGACGGTGAATCTCCCGGCAAGGTCCTTGCGTCGAAGCACCGCGATGATGGCCAGGGTCGCGAGGACAGCGACCAACGCCGGGAGTGCAGCCAGCCTGACGTATGCCGCGTGGTCGACTCCCACCGCTGCGAACCGTTGCAGCGCAAGGAGGTTGGTCAGATTCGAGACCGGGAGAAGCAGGGAACCCGTGTTCGCGATCCACAAGGTCGTGAGGGCGAAGGGAAGGGGCCCCATGCCGACCTGTCGGGCGATGGCGAGCCCGACGGGGGTGAGCAGCACGGCGGTCGTATCGAGGCTGAGGAAGACGGTGCAGGCGACGGCGAGCAGGGCGAAGAGGAGCCACAACAGCCAGGTGCGGTGCCGCCCCCAGCGCGCCACCGCATGGCCGGCGACGTCGAAGACGCCTGCGCGTTCGGCGATCTCGGCCGTCACGGTGATGGCGAGCAGGAAGACGATGATCGGCCCGATCCGGGCCGCGAGGTCCAGCCAGGTCTGTGACGTCACGTGCGGCCGGTCACGCAGGCACCCGGATGCCTGCGGCCGGACCCGCAGGCGGTGTCACCGACAATGTCCAGGGCCGACCGCGGCCGGCCGGTTCGGCGAGCTCGACGGTGAACAAGGGGCCCATCGCCTCGCGGACGGGGTCGAGCAGGCGCTCCGGGGTCCGCGGGTCGACGCCGTGCGTGCAGAGGGCACGGGTGAGAAGTCCACGGGTGTGCTTGGCCATGTGGGTCGCGCCGGGCACGGCGATGTGGATCCAACGGTGGGCGAGGGCTCCCTCGGGCGCCCAGGCCGCGGCATACGTGCTTGATCGGCAGTCGATGACCAAGCCGCGACCCGCTGCCAGGGGCAGTACCTCGCCGAGGAGGGGCTTCCAGGCCGAGGCGAGGGGACCGACACCGGGCAGGTTGACCGCCATCGACAGCCGGTAGGGGACCACCGGGTCCTTGGGGCGCACGGCGCCGAACAGGGCGGACACGATGATCACCCAGCGATTGGCTCGGCGCTGAGCCGCGGGGGAGAGGGACCGGTAGGACAAGGCGTCGTAGAGGACGCCGGAGTAGCAGTCCAGTGCGGGCAGGGCCGGACTCGTGAGCAAGGCGCGGTTGCGGGCGAGATCGGCGACGAGGGTCGGGCTCACCCCGAGGGTCTGCGCGGCGTGCGGTTCGGCGCTCAGCGCGGTGAGCGCCGCGGCCACCTCGGCCCGACGTTCACCGAGCTCGGGAAAGGAGAGCCGCGCCGGGTCCAGCCGGCGGCCCCGCGAGCGCCCGGTCTTGCCCTCGGAGGGCGGCAGCAGGATGAGCACCGGCCAAGGTTACGAGGTCGGCCCGACGCTTCGTGGCACGGATCAGGCCGCGACACCTTGCCGGGATGTGATCTGTTTCGCTCGGTAGGTTGGCCAGCATGCCGAAGCAGACCCTGAGGGTTGACGAGAACACCACCGAGTTGAACGCCCGCTTCCACCAGATCCGCGCGGCCGCCAACGTGCCCGAGTCCTTTCCCTCCGCGGTCGAGGCCGAGGCGGCCCGCGTCGCGTCAGCCCCGTTGTCCTTGCCGGATCGCGATGAGACGGCGATCCCGTTCTTCACGATCGACCCGGCGGGATCGATGGACCTGGACCAGGCCATGCATCTGTCGCGCGACAGCGACGGCTATCGGGTCCGCTATGCGATCACCTACCTGCCGGCGTTCATCGCGCCCGGTGGTGCCATCGACACCGAGGCGCGGACGCGTGGCGAGACGATCTACTGCCCCGACGAGCGGACCCCCTTGCACCCTCCGGTCCTGAGCGAGGGAGCGGCGAGCCTGCTCCCGGACCAGGTGCGGGCGGCATACGTCTGGGACATCGCCCTGGACGCCCAGGGTGCCGTGACGACGTCGACCATCTACCTGGCCAGGGTCAAGAGCGTCAACCGCTACGACTACAACCAGGTCCAGGAGTCGATCGACAACGGAACAGCCGAGGAGCGAGTCGCGCTGCTCAAGGAGATCGGGGTCCGGCGGACCGCCCAGGAGGCCGCCCGCGGCGGCGCCAGCCTGCCGATGCCGGAGCAGGAGGTCGACCGGGATGAGGACGGGGCCTACCATCTGACGTTCCGGCCGCCGGTGCCTGCCGAGGAGTGGAACGCCCAGATCTCCCTGCTCGCCGGGATGGTCGCCGCGAAGATGATGGTCGACGCCAAGGTTGGGATCCTGCGGACCATGCCGGCGCCGGATCACGCTGCGGTGCAACGGTTCCGGCGGCAGGCCAAGGCGCTGGGGATCCAGTGGGGCCAGGACGAGCGCTATGGCGACTTCCTGCGCCGGCTCGACCGGACCAACCCCAAGCAGCTTGCCCTGATCTACGACGCGACGAGCCTGTTCCGGGGGGCGTCGTACACGCCGATCGACGGGTCGGTGCCGGCCGACCCCGAGCACGCGGCGGTGGCGAGCATCTACGCGCACGTGACTGCACCACTGCGGCGGCTCGTCGACCGGTTCGGGCTGGCGGTCTGTGAGGCCATCGCGTCGGGGTCCGAGGTCCCGGACTGGGCTCGTCAGGCGCTCCCCTCCCTGCCGGACATCATGAGGAGGACCGACTCGCTCGCGAACTCCGTGCAACGGCAGTGCACCGATGCAGCCGAGGCGGCGGCTTTGTCCTCACACGTCGGCCAGGACTTTGACGCGGTCATCGTCGAGCAGACCAACAAGGGGGCGCTCCTTCAACTGCTCGATCCGGCCGTCGTGGCGCACGCCCAAGGTCCGGGCCAGCCGGGCGACGCGGTCAGGGCCAGACTCACGAAGGCGGATCTGGCCACCGGTTCGGCGCAGTTCCAGATCCAATGATGATCGGCGGGCGCACGGAGCCGAAAGGCCTCGAAACTGTCACGGCGCGAGCTTGACCGGCGGCGGCCTCAGGCGTCCTTGAGCCACCACGGGGTTCCGTCGTGGACGCCCTCTGCCTCCGAGGCGTCGAGGCGGGCATCGATCTCCCGGGCATCGCGCTCGTCGGAGCGGACCCACTGCAGCAGCACGGCGAAGATCATCGGGATACCGACGGACTCGGCGATGGACAGGAGCGCACCGCCCGTGAACCGCTCGACGGTCGTCATGACGACGATGCCGGGGATGGCGTCGAAGAGCCCGTCGACGAACGCGAGCAGGGTCCGCATGCCGGGCCCACACCAGGTCGGGAGCAGGTCGTCCGAGAGCAGCGGCAGGTTGACGAGCAGACCGACGCCCAGGGCGGACAGGACGAGCAGGGTCCACGGGCCGTCGTGCCGTCGAGCCGACGCGTACCAGCCACCGGTGAACGCGATCGTGAGGAGCGCAGCGCTGGCTCCTGACGCGACGAGCGGGAACGTGACCGCCCTCACGACCCGGCGCCGGATCCACGCGACTGGCCGACGGCCCTTCTCCCACAAGCCGATTGGATCGCCCAAGGCCAACCCCAGGGGGGCCACGGCGGCGACGAGGGCGATGCCGGCGGCACCCCACCACGACGTGTCCGCCCGCCGGGCGGCCGGGGCGCCGAGCAGTGACCAGGCGAGGACAGCGACTCCGGCGAACCAGCAGACGGTGCGCCACGCGGGCCAGGACGTTCGACGGACGGCCAGCAGACCGGCATACGCGATCGACAGGACGAGGGGGAGGAGGACGCCGATCGGGTCGAGGGACCACACGGGCGGTCATTGTGCACCCGTATGCTGGGCGGCGGATGAGTCGGTCAGGCGGTCGCGTCAGCACTCCGGTGCTGCCGAGGAACGTCCGGGCTCCGAAGGGCAAGGTGGTGGCCAACAGCCACCCGGGGCGACCCGCGGGACAGTGCCACAGAGAACAGACCGCTTCGTATGCCGGCCCTCGGGCCAGGCTGCGAGGCAAGGGTGAAACGGTGGTGTAAGAGACCACCAGCGACCTGGGCGACCAGGCCGGCTAGGTAAACCCCACCCGGAGCAAACTCAGACAGTGTGCGTTCGAGGGCGGCCCGCCCGAGCACACGGGTAGAGCGCTGGAGGCGGCCGGCAACGGCCGTCGTAGATGGATGACCGTCACCGCACGGCCGGCAACGGACGGGCGGGACAGAACCCGGCGTATCGACCGACTCATCCACTTTTAGGCCTCTGACCTGCGGTTATGTGTTTCGGGTGGCTCGCTAGTCCGCAAATAGTCCGCAAAATTCGGGAGGACTTGGTCGACAGCGAGCCTCACCCACACTCAGGGTTGGAAGCCGGGTTGACGTGCCTCGGCCGGGCGAGGTACGCGAGAGGGGACTTGCGCTTCGATCCCAGAAGAGGTGTCCTGGACCGGACTTGAATCAACGCCACCGACCCATACGAGGTGTGCATTTACATGAACGAGACTCCGGTCGCCCGATTCCACCGGCTCCACTCCACGGGGTGTTTTGTCATGCCGAACCCGTGGGACGCCGGAAGTGCGCGGGCGCTGGAACAACTGGGATTCAAGGCATTGGCCACGACGAGCGCCGGCCTGGCCTGGACT
>JBDTBX010000320.1:0-3743 GCA_039923915.1 Nostocoides sp.
ACGCGGTCGGGTCGGTGAAGAGGATGTCACCACCCGGGAGGCCGCCGAGGTCGAACAACGGGTCGGGGCGTTCGCGGTCAGTCATCGTCCTCAATCCTGCGGCTGGCGGGTAGTGCTCTGACGTCGCGGGCCGTGGCGCCGTTCCGAACGCCGAGGGTGTGGATAACTCGGGGGCGGCCGGCCGATCGGGTTAGCGTGCCGACCATGACACAGATGAGGGTGGACGGGGCGGACATCCGGGCGCTGGGGGACGCCCTGCTGGGGGTCGCCGACGACCTTGCGGCCCTGCCCATGCATGCGGGGGCCGCTGAGGGCCTGCCGCCCGGGTCGACGCGGGGCGCGCTCGACTCTCTGCTCGGCAACTGGCTGCGGATCCGGCACCAGAGCGCCCGACAGGTGGCCGAACTGGGTCGAGCAGCGGCCGCCGCCGGCGCGGCATACGTCGAGGTCGAGCGCGAGACGGTGCAGTCCCTCGTGAGTGGTCAGGACTCCGCGTGACCTCGCTCGAACGGCTCCCGGGCGACCCCGGGCTGATCCACGAGACCGCGCAGGCGCTCGCCGCGTCGGGTGAGCAGCTGGGTGGGCTCACCGACGTGGTCTATGGGCTGCGCGAGGCCCACTGGGACAGCCTGGCCGGTCAGCGGTTCGCGAGCCGGATGACCGGACCGCCGCGGGTCTTCTCGGCCCTGGCGCGCCGCTTCGGCCTGGCTGCACAGGCGTTGCACGCCTTCGCCGACACCTTCGACCTCGCCCAACGCCACTCCGGTCGGGCGGCCGAACGGCACCACCTGGCCCTGGACACCTTGGCCGTGCTGGATCTGCAGATCCGCGCAGCTCGTGACGACGTCGGCCGGGCGCGTCTGTGGGCGGAGTATGCCGCGTGGGACCAGTCCCGGGCCGAGGCGGAGGCGTCCTGGTATGTCGCCCTGCACGAGTATCGTGCTGCCGACGCACGGTGCGCGGCCCAGCTCGATGCTGCCGGTCACGACGAGATCTCCGACTCCTGGCCCTACCGGGCGGTGCACATCGCCAAGGACGACGGGGCGCGCGTGGCGATGGTTGGTTTGGCCCCCATGCCGTGGACCAAGGCGATCGGCGTGGTCGCCGGAGCCATCTCCACGGCGGCGTTGGTCACCGACAAGGTCGTGTATGACGAGGGCAGCTGGGGCGACATCGGCGCCAGCGTGGCCCTGTCCGCTGTGGGCTCCACGGGCCGGTTGCTCACGTACGCCTCGAAGGCTGGGGTGCCGGCGATCGGGCCCGCCGAGCGGCTGGGTCTCGGCGGCCGGCTGGCGCGTGGCGTGCAGGTCGAGGCGCGGGGGCGGCTGGCCTCGTGGAAGCCGAGCAGCCACGTGAGTGGACAGGCTCCGAGGGTCAGTTCCGCGAGTGCAGGGCGCCACGTGGCGCCTCCCTCGGCGTTGTCCGACGTGGGGCCGGTGCGCTGGGGCCAGATGGCCGGCCGTCCCGCATACGCTCGCCTCGTCGCCGGCCGTGAGCTGGCCGTGAAGTCGGTCGAGCAGCGCTACCTCGCCGACTATCGGCTGGCGCTGCGGGCCGGGCCCGAGGCCCAGAAGCTGCTCTGTGGAGCATGGGGCGTCGAGGCCGGCCTCAAGGCCTACGTCACGATCGGCACGGCCCGGGTCTACGTCGCCCGCCGCGAGGACAACCGGTCCTGACCCCGCGCCGTTCCCGGGGTCGGCTGAGAACGCTGGTGGGAGAACGCGCCAGTGGGAGGGTCCGGCGCGCGGCATACGATGCCGTTCATGTCCGCCGCACCGCCGGTGAAGCGCGAGCGCAGCGAGCCTGCTTCACCCGAACCCAGGAGTCGTGTGAGCGGAGCGAACCCGCAGTCTTTGGGGCGGGAGTGGACCAGGGCCGACCTCAACTACCCCGAGCAACTACCGGTCGTCGAACGACACGACGACATCGCCGCCGCGATCCGCGACCACCAGGTCGTCATCGTGGCGGGGGAGACCGGGTCGGGCAAGACGACCCAGCTGCCCAAGATCTGCCTGGAGCTGGGTCGCGGCCGGACCGGGCGGATCGGGCACACCCAGCCCCGGCGGATCGCGGCACGATCGGTCGCCGAGCGGATCGCCGAGGAGATGGGTGTCGAGCTCGGGACGACGATCGGCTACCAGGTGCGGTTCACCGACCGGTCCGACCAGCAGACCCAGGTCAAGGTCATGACCGACGGGATCCTGCTCGCCGAGCTCCAGCGTGACCGGGACCTGCGCCGCTACGACACGATCATCATCGACGAGGCCCACGAGCGCACCCTCAACATCGACTTCATCCTGGGCTACCTCAGGCAGCTGCTGCCGCGCCGACCCGACCTGAAGGTCATCGTGACGTCGGCCACCATCGATCCCCTGCGGTTCGCCGAGCACTTCTCGGCGGCCGACGGGACACCGGCGCCGATCATCGAGGTGTCTGGCCGCACCTATCCGGTGGAGATCCGCTACCGGCCGCTCGTCGACCCGGACCTGCCCGAGCAGGAGGATCGAGACCAGGTCGCCGGGATCGTCGAAGCGGTCGAGGAGCTGTGGACCGAGGGGGCCGTCGGCGGCGACCAGGACATCCTCGTCTTCCTCTCCGGGGAGCGGGAGATCCGAGATGCCGCCGACGCCCTGACCGGCCTCGACCTGCCGCGGACCGAGGTGCTGCCGCTCTACGCGCGGCTGTCGGCGGCCGAGCAGCACCGGGTGTTCAGGAGGTCGCCCGGGCGACGAATCGTGCTGGCCACCAACGTGGCCGAGACCTCGCTCACCGTGCCCGGTATTCGCTACGTCGTCGACACCGGCACCGCCCGCATCTCGCGCTACAGCCAGCGGACCAAGGTGCAGCGTCTCCCGATCGAGCCGATCGGTCGGGCCAGCGCGATGCAGCGCTCCGGTCGATCCGGGCGGGTGTCCGACGGCGTCGCCATCCGGCTGTATACCCAGGCTGACTTCGACAGCCGGCCGGAGTTCACCGAGCCGGAGATCCTGCGCACCAACCTTGCGTCGGTCATGCTGCAGATGACCGCCCTCGGCCTCGGCGACGTCCGCCGCTTCCCCTTCCTCGAGCCACCCGATGCGCGCCAGATCGCTGACGGCACAAGGCTTTTGGAGGAGATTGGCGCCATCCAAGGCCAGCGAGGCGACCGGCTGCAGCTCTCACGGGTCGGTAGGCAACTGGCCCGGATGCCGCTCGACCCTCGGCTCGGGCGGATGCTCATCGCTGCCGACGAGCTGGGTTGTACGAGCGAGGTCCTGGTCATCGTCGCTGCCCTGTCCATCCAGGACCCGCGAGAGCGACCGGCCGACAAACAGGCCCAGGCCGACCAGAAGCATGCCCGGTTCAAGCACGACCACAGCGACTTCGCGACGCTCCTGGTCCTGTGGCGCTATCTGCGCGATCAACAGAAGGCCTTGAGTGGCAGCGCTTTTCGCCGCATGTGCACGTCGGAGTACCTCCACTACTTGCGCGTGCGCGAGTGGCAGGACCTGCATTCCCAGCTCCGTCAGGCAGCCAAGAGCGCGGGCCTCGACCCACGCCGCCGGACCGCCGCGCCTGATGACGACCTCGACGTCAGTGTCGACGTCGACAGTGTGCACCGCGCCCTGCTGGCGGGCCTGCTCTCGCACATCGGCCTCCGCGACGAGGTCCGCCGCGACTACCAGGGTGCGCGCGGCGCGAGGTTCTCCATCTCGCCGGGATCGACCTTGTTCCGGCGGCAGCCGGACTACGTCATGGCGGCG
>JBDTBX010000321.1:0-3950 GCA_039923915.1 Nostocoides sp.
CCGGCCGCACCAGCTCATCTTCGACGAGACCTACTACGTCAAGCAGGGTGTCTCGATGCTCGACCACGGGGTCGAGATGCGGACCCTGGCGTCGCTGAAGACGCCGGACGCCCTGTTCACGCACGGCACGCCCAACGTCTTCGGCACCGAGGGCGACCTGGTCGTGCACCCGCCCGTCGGCAAGTGGATGATCGCAGCGGGCGAGGCGATGTTCGGGCAGACCTCCTCGCTCGGGTGGCGGTTCGCCGTCGCGCTCTGCGGCACCCTGTCGATTCTGATGATCGGGCGGGCGGCGCGGCGGATGTTCGGGTCGACGCTCCTGGGGGCCCTCGCATCGTTCCTGCTCGCCTTCGAGGGGCACCACTTCGTGATGTCGCGGACCGGGATCCTGGACATCATGGTCATGTTCTGGGGCCTGGCTGCGTTCTGCGCGCTGCTCATCGACCGGGATCATTCCCGTGCCCTGCTCGCCGACAAGGTGGGGGCGCTGCCCCTCGGGGTGTGGCCCCGCTTCGGGCCGTGGCTCGGCGGTCGGCCGTGGCGGTGGGCCGCCGGCCTGTGCCTCGGGCTGTGCATCGGGACGAAGTGGTCGGGTCTGTACTACCTGGCCGCCTTCGGGTTGATGGCCGTCTGGTGGGACATGGGCGCGCGGCGCGCGGCGGGGGTCCGCAGGTGGGGGCGAACCTCGCTGCTCGTCGACGGGCCGTATGCCGTGCTGTCGCTCGTCGTGACCTCAGTCGTCGTCTATCTGGTGTCGTGGACCGGTTGGTTCCTCTCCTCGACCGGCTACGACCGGCACTGGGCGGCGACCAACCCCTCCACGGCCCACGGCTGGGTTCCGGCGTCGCTGCGGTCGCTCTGGCAGTACCAGAAGGAGATGTACCGGTCGGCCATCTCGATCACGTCCAGCCACCCCTATGAGATGAACCCGTGGGGCTGGACGGTGCAGGGCCGCCCGACGTCGTTCTTCTACGAGAGCCCGAAGAAGGGGACGGACGGCTGCACGGTGGCGCAGTGCTCCAAGGCGATCACCTCCCTCGGCACCATCTCGGTGTGGTGGCTGGCGACCGTCGCGCTGGCCTTCATCCTGTTCCACTGGCTGGTCCGCCGGGACTGGCGGGCCGGCGCGATCGCGTGCGGGATCGGCGCGGGCTGGCTGCCCTGGTTCCAGTACCAGCACCGGACCATCTTCGAGTTCTACGCCATCGTGTTCGAGCCGTACGCCGTGCTCGCGTGCGTGTTCGTGCTGGGGCTGGTCATCGGGCCGGTGGGCGCGACGCTGCACCGGCGTCGAGTGGGGCTGATCTGGGTCGGCGGCTACCTCGTGCTGACCCTTGCGCTCTTCGCCTTCTTCTGGCCGGTCTACACCGCCCAGGTCATCCCGTTCAGCCACTGGCAGTGGCGGATGTGGTTCCCCAGCTGGGTCTGACGACGCACCGGACGCGGCCGACCTGAGTCCATGGCCGCGGAGCGGGCTGGAACTCCGGTTTCAGGCATCCGGTCGATGGGTCAGTCGAGGTGCTCGATCAGGGGCCAGAGGACGGTCCACGGACGGGTCAGTCCGCGGCATACGGCGATGGGGTCGCCCTGCTCCTCGGTGTCGACGTCGACCCGGTTGTCGAGGTGGCCCACGACCGTGCAGGTCGTGAACCAGCGAGAGGCGATCCGGGCCTGGCCGCCCACGACGACCACGGTCGTGGCCGTCTCCGGGGGCGGCGGGAACTCGCCGAGGCTGTTGTGGCCGCTGTAAATCGGCGGCAGGTCCTGTCCACGTCGGGTGAGCGCGCCCGCTTCGCCGTAGTTGCTCGCGAGCACGACCGTCGTATGCCGTTCGCTCGGGTCGAGCGTCGCGACGGCAGCCTCGACGTCGGAGACGTAGGCGGGCCAGCCGATCTGGTCCGCGACGGTGGCGTTCATCGCCGGGATCGGGGTGCGGCCCACGATGGCGACCGGCAGCAGCGGCAGCGACACGACAAGGGCGACGGCGGCGTTGACCACCAGGAGGACGCGAACCCACCCCCGACCGACGATCCGGTCGCCGCGGGAGGCCATCCCGGCAGCGAGCAGGATCAGGAGCATCGGGGTCGGATAGGTGGGCTGGGCCCCAGCGGCAAACGTCGCGAGGACGACGAAAACTGTTGCGGGGAGCAGGAACCGGACGTTGCGCCACTGGGCTCGACGCCAGAGGCCGGCCGCGCCGAGGCCCCAGACGGGCACGAGGACCGGGCCGAGGATGACCAGGATGAGCACCCACATGAACCACCGGACCTCGCCGGCGTTGTTCGCGCTGAGTGCTGCGCCCATCCGCAACTGGGGCAGGTCGTGGGTGAGCTGGTAGATCCAGTTCGGGGCCGAGAGGACGACGGCGGCCACTCCCCCCACCAGGACCGGGCGGCTGCGCAGTCGCTCCCGAGGACCGGCCACCACGAGCCCGACGAGGATCCCGACGAGCAGCCAGACGACAAGCCATTTGGCGTACGTCGACAGCCCGGCCACGACCCCGGCCGCGAGCCACAGTCTGGGGCGCGACCGGAGCTCGGCGCGGATGACGAGCAGGCAGATGAGTGACCAGGTGGCGAGGTCGAAGACGTTGGTGAGCAGGACGTGTCCGAAGCCGAGGACCGCCGAGGTGCCGGCCGTGAGCCAGGCCGTCCATGCGGTGGCGCGATCGGATCCGCCGAGCTCGCGGCAGACGAGAGCGACGATGATCACCGTCGTCATCGCCGCCAGCGTCGCCGGGATCCGCACGAACCACACCGCATCCACGACCGAGGAGAGCACGTGGGCCATCAGTGGCACGAGCGGCGGTTGGTCGACGTAGCCCCAGGCCGGCTTCAGCATCGCGAAGTAGAGCTCGTCGCGTTCCCAGCCGTAGCGGCCGGAGACCAGGGTGAGAAGCAGGCCGGTCAGGAGGGCGGCGAGCATCAGTGGCCGGTTGGTCCGGTCCCTGATCCACCCCGTCACACCCTGCCCGCGCGCCGTCACCACGGCGTCCAGCCTCGCACGGTTCGGTTGTCAGTGGCCGCAACTATCGTGCCTCTCATGTTCCTGCTCGAGCCCGATGCGCCCGTGGTCATCAGTCCGACCGACCTGCGGGTCGCCGGCGCCTGCGAGTTCGCACTGCTGCGCCGGTTCGACGTCGTGCTCGACCGGGGCGCGCCGCTGACGACCGAGGACGACCCGGTCCTGGCGCGGACCAAGGCCCTCGGTGACGCCCACGAGCAGCGCTACCTGCGTCGGTTGCGGGCCGAGCGCCGCGTCGTGGGGGTCGACCGGCCGCGGGAGAGGTCGCGCGCAGCATACGAGCAGGCCGCCGACGCGACGCTGCTAGCCCTCGCGAGTGACGCCGACGTCGTCTACCAGGCCGCGTTCTTCGACGGGCGGCTCCACGGATTCGCCGACTTCGTCGTCCGCGAGCCGTCGGGCTGGACGATCGTCGATACCAAGCTGGCCCGCACCGAGAGCGTTCCTGCACTCCTGCAGATCGCGGCGTATGCCGTGCAGCTGCGTGATGCGGGCGTCCCGACCACCTCCCACGCCCGGCTCGTCCTCGGCGACGGCCAGGAGCGCGACCACCAACTGGCCGACATCGTGCCCGTCTACCGCGAGCGCCGGTTGCGGATGGAGCGGGTCCTGGACGCCCACCAGGCCTGCGGGTCGGCCGTGGTCTGGGGCGACGAGCGGTTGCTCGCCTGTGGTCGGTGTGAGGAGTGCCAGGCCCAGCTCGAGGCGACCCGCGACGTGCTGCTCGTAGCCGGGGTGCGCACGTCGAGCCGGACCAAGCTGGCGACCGTCGGGGTGCACACGGTCGAGGACCTGGCAACCCGCGTCGAGCCGGTTCCCGACCTCAGTGCGGCGTCGCTGGGCCGGCTGCGTGAGCAGGCCCGCCTCCAGTCCGGCCAGGACGCCGACCCATCCCACACGGTGACGGCCGAGGTGCACGACCCCGA
>JBDTBX010000322.1:0-3693 GCA_039923915.1 Nostocoides sp.
CTGCGGCGTATGCCGGGACGTGGGACTGGGTGACCCCGGACCCAGAGCGCGCGGGCGAGGACCGGCCCGCCGCCGACGTCGACCATTGCCAGGTCGACCGGCTCACCACCGTGCCCGTGCGGTGCGACTTCGGCGATCCGGAGGCGCCGACGACCATCGCCCTGGTGGGCGACTCCAAGGCGATGCAGTGGCTCCCGGCGTTGCAGGAGGCAGCCGGCGCCCACGGCTGGCGGATCGTCACCTACGGGAAGTCCAGCTGCACCTTCGCCGCCGGCCGTGCCGCCCTCGCGAGCGCGGCCTACCCGGCCTGCGACGCGTGGAACGCCGCCGTCATGACCCAGCTGAGCGCCCTGAAGCCGGCTGCCGTCATCACCTCCGGCTACGCCGCCGCAGGGTGGGACGGACGCGTGGCAACCAGAGCGGCGCTCGTGGCCGGACTGGCCCAACGGTGGACCGACCTGCGCGGTCAGGGCATCGCGGTGCTGCCGATCGCCGACAACCCCGTCTCTCCCGACGACCTCGATGTCTGTGCCGCCCGGCACGCCAAGGACCTGACCCCGTGCGCCTTCGACCGCGCCTCCGCCGTCGCCCGGAGCGGGGCACCGACCCAGCGCAGCGCGGCCACCGCCTCCGGCACGCCGCTCGCCGACTTCACGCCGTGGATCTGCCCCACCCCGAGGTGCCCCGTCGTCATCGGGCACGTCGCGGTCAACCGCGCGGGGGACCACCTGACGGCCACCTACGTCCGGACCCTCGCCCCGCGGGTCGCTGCGGCGTTGGAAACCCTGCTGGACCGAGCGCCGAGGTGACCCTGGGTGAGAGGTGAGCGGGCGGCATACGTCAGCATTTGGGGGAGCGGCGGTGCTCAGGTAGCCTTGCCGGTCGGTCGACGTCTACGCGACAACGGCCGAACCACCCCACGATGTCTGCGGAGCCATGAACCGTCTCGACCCCCGTTCGCCCCTGGTGCTCGACACCCGGGAGCTTGGTCGCCGACCCGGATCCATGGTGGAGAACCACCGCACCATCGGGGCGCCTGCCGACCTCGGCACCGACGTCATCGGGATCCCGGAGGGCCAGCCCATCGAGCTGGACCTTCGCCTGGAGTCGGTCGTCGAGGGCGTGCTGGTCACCGGTTCGGTTCGAAGCACGGCAACCGGCGCCTGCGTGCGGTGCCTGGACCCCGTCCACCGCGAGGTGTACGGGCACTTCCAGGAACTCTTCGCCTACGCCGATCGCTCGGCCCACCACAAGGAGGTGGGAGCCGACGTCGAGGAGACCGAGGACTACCAGCTCGAGGGCGACCTGATCAACCTCGAGCCGGCGCTCCGGGACACGCTGGTGCCTGCACTGCCGTTCCAGCCCGTGTGTCGTGCCGACTGCCCGGGACTGTGCTCCGAATGTGGAGTGCACCTGGTCGACGACCCGACCCACCACCATGACGTGATCGACCCCCGATGGTCGGCGCTGCAAAGCCTTGCAGCGGCGCCCGTCACCGACGAGAAGAGGAACTGACGTGGCTGTCCCGAAGCGGAAGACATCCCGCTCCAACACCCGCTCGCGCCGCGCCAACTGGAAGGCGACGCCGACCGCGTTGACGACCTGCCCGCAGTGCAAGTCCCCCACCCAGCCGCACATGGCCTGCCCGACGTGCGGCACCTACAAGGGGCGCCACTACGGCGCAGCCGAGCGCACCGAGTTCCAGGCCTGACGCCCATCTCATGGGCCCCGGCGTGCCGGACGCCGGTCCGCGACCGGCGAGTGAGCTGGCCGAGCACCTCGAGGCCGTGACCGGCGTCGCGGTGGACGACCAGTTGCTCCTGCGCGCCCTCACGCACCGCTCGTTCGCCTACGAGGCGGGCGGTGTGCCGCACAACGAACGCCTGGAGTTCCTCGGTGACTCCGTGCTGGGGCTCGTCGTCACCGACGCGCTCTACGCCGAGCACCCCGAGCTGACCGAGGGCAACCTCGCCAAGCTGCGGGCAGCCGTGGTCAACATGCGTGCCCTGGCGTCGGTGGCGCGCGCCATCGGCCTGGGCGCCTACCTGCGGCTCGGTCGTGGCGAGGAGTCGACCGGGGGTCGCGACAAGGACTCGCTCCTCGCCGACACGACCGAGGCGGTCATCGGCGCGGTCTACCTCACGGGGGGTATGCCGCCCGCCGCGCTTCTCGTGCACCATCTCCTGGACCCGGTGATGGCCGCGTCGGCGACCATGGGTGCAGGCCTGGACTGGAAGACGAGCCTTCAGGAGGCCGGCTCCCTGCACACTCTCGGCAACCCCGAGTACCGAGTCGCCGAAGAGGGTCCGGAGCACGCCAAGACGTTCAAGGCCACAGTGCTCATGGCCGGTGTCGTGCGGGGCGCAGGCAGTGGCCGGACCAAGAAGGACGCCGAGCAGAAGGCGGCCGAGCAGGCCTGGCTGGGCATCCGGGCCGAGCACGACGGCCGGGCCGCGACCACCGGCGCGTAACCGTTGCCTGAGCTCCCGGAAGTCGAGGTCGTGCGCCGTGGTCTCGCCGGGCACGTGGTCGGCCGAACCGTCTGCGCCCTGGAGCTGTTCGGCCACCGCGTGGCCCGGCGTCACGTCGCCGGCTCCGCCGACCTCTCCGCGCGCGTGGCGGGCACCCGGATCGAGGGTGCCCGCCGCCGCGGCAAGTACCTCTGGCTCGTCCTGGACGATCTCGCCGGCGACCGGCTCGGACTGATCATCCACCTCGGGATGAGCGGCCAGATGCTCGTCGTCGAGCCGTCGACGCCCGACCCCCAGCACCTCCACGCCAGGTTCACCTTCACCGACGACGGGCCCGAGCTGCGGTTCATCGACCAGCGCACCTTCGGCGGGATGGCGCTGGCTGACCTGGACGGCGCCGACCTGCCGACGACGATCGCGCACATTGCCCCCGACCCGTTCGAGCCGGCATACGACCAGGCTGCGGTCGTGCGCCGGATCAAGGCCAAGAGCTCGGCGATCAAGCGGATCCTCCTGGACCAGACCGTCGTGTCCGGCGTCGGCAACATCTACGCCGATGAGGCGCTCTGGCGGGCCGGGGTCCACGGCGAGCGGCCCGCGTCGACGCTCACCGGACCCGCGATCGGCCGGCTGCTCGACCACGCCCGCGACGTGATGGTCGCGGCCCTCGGCGAGGGCGGCACGAGCTTCGACGCCCTGTACGTCAACGTCAACGGCGAGTCCGGCTACTTCGACCGGTCCCTGCACGCCTACGGCCAGGAGGGTCGGCCGTGCGACCGCTGCGGCACCCCGATCCGTCGGGTCCACTTCATGAACCGGTCCTCGTTCTTCTGTCCGCACTGCCAACCGGTTCCGCGCCGGCCCCGGGGCTGATCCCGTATGCCGCCCGCTCACCCAACGGTCCGGGCGACGGTCTTCCTGCGGGGCCGGGTCCAGGGCGTCGGCTTCCGCTGGTGGACGCGGGCGCGCGCCCTCGAACTCGGGTTGGCCGGTCATGCGCGCAACCCGGCCGACGGTCGGGTCGAGGTCGTCGCCCAGGGCAGCGTGGTGGCCGTCGGCCGGCTGCACGCCCTGTTGGTGCCGGACGCAACGGGCCGAAGGCGCCCCGGCGTCGTCACCGCCTGCTCCGAGCCGATCTGGTCCGACCCGCTCGAGGGGGCGACCGGCTTCGTCGAGCGCTGAGACGCGGGTGCGCGGCATCCCGGCGCCTTCCTACGATGGT